>CAZIBK010000049.1:0-9459 GCA_964537125.1 uncultured Oscillospiraceae bacterium | reverse complement strand
AATTTTAATTTTAGTTGCTTGCAAGCTTTACAAGCTTCTCATACTTCTCCTTTGCGGTCTGAGCAGCAATTGCAAAGAGTTCCTTAGCCCTTTCGGGGTTGCTGCGCGCAAGCGAGTTGTAACGAACCTCGTTCATTATGAATTCCTCATAGCTTGCCTTGGGCTCCTTGGAATCGAGCTGGAAGGGATTCTTTCCTTCTGCCGCAAGTCTGGGATCATAACGGAAGAGATGCCAGTAGCCTGCTTCAACGGCTCTCTTCTCTTCTGCCTGAGCAACAGTCATACCGCCCTTGATACCGTGGTTGATGCACGGAGCATATGCGATAACAATCGACGGTCCGTCATAGCTCTCAGCCTCGGTAAATGCCTTGAGGCACTGAGCAGGATTAGCGCCCATAGCTACCTGTGCGACATATACATAGCCGTAGCTCATTGCGATAGCCGCAAGATCCTTCTTCTTAACTTCCTTACCTGCTGCCGCGAACTGAGCGATAGCGCCTGTAGGTGTTGCCTTGGAAGCCTGACCGCCCGTATTGGAATAAACCTCTGTATCGAATACCACTACGTTTACATCATCATTGGAAGCGATAACATGGTCAAGACCGCCGAAGCCTATATCGTAAGCCCAGCCGTCGCCGCCGAAGATGAATACCGACTTCTTGGAGAGGTATTCCTTCTTCTTGAGTATCTCTTCAGCCTCGGGAGTACCGAGCTTTTCAAGAACATCGATAAGCTCTGCCGCAGCAACCTTGTTTGCGCTGCCGTCCTTCTTCGTAACAAGGAACTTGTCGATAACAGCCTTAGCCGCGTCGTCAACGCTGTCCTTAATAGCCTCGACCTTTTCAATAGCCTGCTCGCGAAGAGTGTTCTGAGCGAGGAACATACCGTAACCGAACTCAGCGTTGTCCTCAAACAGGGAGTTTGCCCATGCGGGACCCTCGCCGTTGCGGTTCGTTGTATAAGGTGTGGACGGTGAGCTTGCGCCCCAGATAGAGGAGCAGCCCGTAGCGTTTGCAATATACATTCTGTCGCCGCAAATCTGTGTAACAAGCTTAGCGTAGGGAGTTTCACCGCAGCCCGCGCACGCGCCTGAAAATTCAAGATACGGCTGCTTAAACTGGCTGCCCTTTACGGTAGTGGGCTTGAACTTTTCAAGAACCTCGGGCTTCTCGGAAACCTTTATACCGTAATCAAAGCCTGCCTGATCGCCGAGCTGACCTTCAAGAGGCTTCATAGCAAGGCACTTTGTCGGGCAGATGTTTGCGCAAGCGCCGCAGCCCGTGCAGTCAAGAACCGATACGGCTATACCGAAGTTCAATCCGTCAAGAAGCTTGAGAGGTGTTGTCTTCATTCCCTCGGGAGCGTTTGCCGTCTCCTCCTCGTTCAATACAACGGGACGGATGCAGGCATGGGGGCAAACATACGAACACATATTGCACTGCGCGCACTTTTCAGCTTCCCAAACGGGAACATCTATAGCCACGCCGCGCTTTTCAAATGCCGCGCTGCCGAGCGGCACCTCGCCGTTAGCATACTTTGTGAATGCGCTTACGGGAAGCTTTGCGCCCGCAAAAGCGTTTATCGGCATCAATATTTCATTTACATAGTCAACGAGCTTGCCCTCGCCGGGTACGGGAGCGGAAAGAACCTCGTCCTCCGCGTACTTCCAGTAATCGGGAACCTTAACCTCAACGACTCTCTGCGCACCCGCATCGATAGCGTCATGGTTCATCTTGACTACAGCGTCGCCCTTCTTGGAATAGGAGGCTGTTGCAGCTTCCTTCATGTACTTAATTGCATCTTCTGCGGGGATGATATCCGCAAGCTTGAAGAATGCGCTCTGAAGAACAGTATTTATTCTGTTTCCGAGACCTATCTCCTTGCCTATCGCAATACCGTCTATAACATAGAAGCGTATGTTGTTTTCAGCGATATATCTCTTCACCTGACCGGGAATATTGGCGTCAAGCTCTTCCTGTGTGAGCCACGAGCAGTTAAGAAGGAATACTCCGCCGGGCTTTACGTCAGATACCATGTCATACTTTCTGATATACGACGCCTTGTGGCAAGCGACAAAGTCAGCCTTGTCGATAAGGTATGTCGATGTAATCTTTGCATGACCGAAACGAAGATGCGATACCGTCAGACCGCCGGACTTCTTTGAGTCATAGTCAAAGTATGCCTGAACGTTCATGTCTGTATGGTCGCCTATAATCTTAACGGAGTTCTTGTTTGCGCCAACCGTACCGTCTGCTCCGAGGCCCCAGAACTTGCAGCTTGTGATGCCTGCCGGAGTAGTATCGGGATTTTCTCCTATGGGAAGAGATGTGAATGTTACATCATCATCGATACCGATAGTGAATCTCTTCTTTTCGGTGTTTCTGAACGCAGCAATAATCTGCGCGGGAGTCGTGTTCTTTGAAGCAAGACCGTAACGTCCGCCGTAGAGCTCAACGCCCTTGAACTTGGAATCGGCTATTGACGCGCATACATCGAGGAATAGCGGTTCGCCTACGCTTCCGGCTTCCTTTGTTCTGTCAAGAACAACTATTCTCTTAACGCTGTCCGGTATAGCCTCGACAAGGTGCTTTGCAGAGAAAGGTCTGTAAAGTCTTACCTTTACAACGCCGACCTTTTCACCCTTTGCGTTGAGATAGTCTACAGTCTCTGAGATAGTGTCGCATACGCTGCCCATCGCAACGATTACAACCTCAGCGTCAGCTGCGCCGTAGTAGTTGAAAAGCTTGTAATCCGTGCCGATCATCGCGTTTACCTTATCCATGTAGCTCTGGCAGATTCCCGGCACCGCTTCATAATACTTGTTTGAAGCTTCTCTTGCCTGGAAGAATACGTCGGGGTTCTGAGCCGTACCGCGCTGAGCGGGATGCTCGGGGTTAAGGCTTCTTCTTCTGAACTCGTCAATCTTTTCAAAGTTCGTCATTTCAGCAAGCTCTTCGTTTGACCAACAGGCAACCTTTTGATACTCGTGAGATGTTCTGAAACCGTCAAAGAAGTGTATGAAAGGTACGCTTGCTTCAATAGTTGTGAGATGAGCTACCGCGCCGAGATCCATAGCCTCCTGAGGATTGCCCGAAGAAAGCATTGCATAGCCTGTCTGACGGCACGCATAAATATCCTGATGGTCGCCGAAAATAGAAAGCGCATGAGAAGCAAGCGCTCTTGCGGAAACATTTATTACTCCGGGAAGGAGCTCGCCCGCCATCTTGTACATATTCGGGATCATAAGAAGCAAGCCCTGAGACGCCGTATATGTTGTAGTGAGCGCTCCTGCCGTCAAAGAGCCGTGCACCGCGCCCGATGCTCCGCCCTCAGACTGCATTTCTGCGATTTTTACAGTATTTCCGAACAAGTTTTTCTTGCCCTCCGTTGCCCACTTATCTGTCACTTCCGCCATTGTGGAGGACGGGGTAATGGGGTAGATGGCAGCAACATCGGTAAATGCGTAAGATGCCCACGCAGCCGCGTTGTTACCGTCCATGGTCTTCATTTTCCTTGCCATTTTAAATTACCTCCTCGTAAATATAAATATTAGTACATAACTAACTAACTATAGTATAACTCTTTTATTTCCGTTCGTCAAGGGGAATTACCCTTTAAACGTTCCGAATTTCGACAGTAATTGCTGCATAATCAATTAAATTTATATATTTTTCTCGCTACTCGGTATAAAGTTACGGTCAGCCTTCTTCCCTGATATCCCGGGAAGTTCGTAAAGAAATTCAGCGAGAAATATTTCAGCATCCTGTATAAATGGGCGTCCTTTTCCTTCAGGTGTTCCCAAAGCTTGTCTCTCTTTTGCAGACTGTCGGGAGCATCCGCAATATAAAGGAATATGGTGGTGACCGTCAGCATCATCGCTATCGCGCTGAACATATTCTTATACAACACACGGCTTTCCTTCTTTATTTCGGATAAATCATGGGAATCTATCATAATATACGTTATTTTAAGCTGCTGATCCACACGCGACGCCATAACCCTTTCGTTCACGCTCTGATCGCTTCGCCCGATAAAATACCTGTAAAGATCCACGTCAATATAATAAAGGCTCTTCACAAAGGGCTGCGGATAATATACATAGATGTTATCGACATAGAACGTATGCT
Organism: uncultured Oscillospiraceae bacterium; assembly: GCA_964537125.1. GTDB lineage: Bacteria > Bacillota > Clostridia > UMGS1883 > UMGS1883 > CAZIBK01. Next base: position 5,332 of record CAZIBK010000049.1, on the reverse strand, counting down.
CCGGCAGCTTAAGTCCGCACTCGATAAGCATTTCCCTTCTGTACGTCACGGAATGCATCAGCAGATACTGCGTCTGTTTCAGACTTTTCGTCTCATTCCACGACACCACCCTTCCCTCCGGAATCGAATCGGTATAGCGCATTATTTTGCTCGAATGATCCTCCATATGCTCATAAACATAATTCGTAATAATCATGTCGGGCGTTTTCTCGCTGTCCACCAATTCCTTTACGGTTGAAATATATTTTACCATCGCGTCCCCGTCAAGCCAGTCGTCGGAATCCACAACCTTGTAGTAAATGCCCGACGCCTCTTTAAGTCCCGTATTTACCGCCGCGCCGTGACCTCCGTTTTCCTGATGCACCGCGCGCACGGTTCCGGGGTACTTTCTTTCATACTCATCGGCAATAGCCGCCGTTTCGTCGGTCGAGCCGTCGTCCACTATTATTATCTCCGTCTCATCTCCCCCGACAAGGAGCGAATCAATACATCGGTTCATATATGCGGCGGAATTGTAGCACGGAACCGCAAACGAAACCAATTTCATAAAATCACCTTTTCTTCTCAGTATTTTCTTTATCTTATCATATCATATATTTTTCTCAATGTCAAAAGAAATACCTCTTGACACGCAATCTCTTCTTTGCTATACTTATAAAAAAAATGACAGTTCGAAACCATCCTGTCACAAAACAAAACTATGGATTTATCCCCCTTTGGGGTTTGTTTTGACGGGCGTTGCCCGCCTTTTGTTTTTTTTGCGGGAATTTCTCTGTCAAAGGAAGGATGAATTTTATGAAATTTACCGCAACAAAAATCGCCCGCGCGGCAGTAATAGCCGCCCTCTACGCCGCCCTTTGCTTCTTTTTGAAGCCTTTCAGCTACGGAGCGATTCAATGCCGCCTTTCCGAAGCGCTGACCGTGCTTCCCGTCTTTATCCCCGAGGCGGTTTTCGGTCTTTTCGTGGGCTGTTTTATCGCGAACCTTTTGGGCGGAGCCTCCATAGCCGTTATCGATATGGTTTTGGGCTCGCTCACTACGCTTCTTGCCGCATTTCTCACACGGAAAATTTACAATTCCACCAAGAAGGTCATTCTTGCCCTTCTCCCGCCCGTAGTTCTCAACGCGCTGATTGTGGGCTTCTATATTCCGTTTATATATTCGGACCCCGGAGCTGCGGTAACGGCGCCAATCGTTCTTTTCAGTATGCTCACCGTAGGTATCGGCGAAGCGCTTGTGGTATATATCCCCGGTCTCGCGTTGGGCAAAGCGCTTCAAAAAACGAAAATTTTCGGCTGAACCGATGTTTTTTCTCATAATTTTTACCTTTTTTCGACCCTCTTTTGTAAATATTTAATGAAAAAACGCCTTGGGTTATTGACTTAGGGCGTTTTTTCTTATATTATTAAAGAGATGTTACAAATTTTGATTTGCAAATTATCGGAAACGGATTGATAATATATGAATTTTAAAAAATACGTTTTTGCGCTGTCATGCGCATCCGCAATATTTATCTGCGCCGCTGTCGGAGCGTCTGCCGAGACAGGCTATGTCACGGCAGATGTTCTCAAGGTTCGCGCAACCACAAGCACCTCCGCAACAGTCATTGACCGTGTAACAAGCGGCTCCGCTCTTGAGCTTCTGGCATACGACGGCTATTGGTATAAGGTTCAGCTTTCCGACGGCTCGATAGGCTATGTAAGCGCCGAATATATCTCGCTCACACCTCCGACCGCTCAATCCTCGTCCGTTACATACGGCTACGTCAACGCCACTGTTTTGAAGGTTCACTCCTCAACAGGCGTTAATACTCCCGTCATCGACCGTCTCATAAGCGGTACAAAGGTCGAGCTTGAAGCTTATGACGGCTCGTGGTATAAAATAAAAACAGCCGACGGTGTTGAGGGCTATGTCAGCGCGGATTATATTTCCCTTTCCTCCGACACTGTTTCCGCCCCCTCCGTCACATACGGCTATGTTACCGCCGACGTGCTGAAGGTTCATTCCTCTACGGGCATATCAACCTCCGTAATCGGGCGCATATCGCGCGATGAAAGGGTTGAGCTCGAAGCCTTCGACGGCTCGTGGTATAAAATAAAAACAGCCGACGGCATTGACGGCTATGTCAGCGCGCAGTACATATCTCTCACAAAGGGCGGCGACCCCACTGTCTCAGTAGGCTATGTCGATGCGACACTTCTCAATATACGCGAGCTTCCCGGCACCGAAACAAATGTCCTCACGCAAGCAGTTATGGGTACGGAAATTGAGCTTCTGGCTTATGACGGAGCCTGGTATCAGGTTAAGCTTTCCGACGGAACTATCGGCTATGCCAACGCGGACTATATTTCCCGCACCCCGATTTCAAAGGAAACGGCTTCTGCCGCGGCAGTGAGCATGACTCATTCCGCAGCAACGGCAGCTCCGACCGATTCAACTATTTCCCTCGGCGAAAGCATTGTCGCCACCGCGAAAAAATATATGGGCGTTCCATATGTGTACGGCGCGGCAGGCCCCGACAGCTTTGACTGCAGCGGCTTTGTAATGTATGTAATGGGCAAAAACGGCGTAAACGTACCGCACCAGTCGGGCTCTTTGTATCAGATGGGCTTTGAAGTCGCGATGGACGAGCTTATAGCCGGCGACCTTGTGTTCTTCAATTCCTCAGGCAGCTCCGGCGTATCCCATGTGGGCATATACATCGGCGATAACCGCTTTATCCACGCTTCAAGCGGCAGCGCTCACGCCGTTACAATTTCGTCGCTTTCCGAGGACTATTACTCCGCGCACTATGTCGGAGCAAAACGTCTTATCTGATTTTTTGCAAAAAAGTCTTGACTTTTGCATAAGATATTGTAAAATAAAATTATAGGATAATGGTATCTTTGTGCCTCGGCATAAAGAAGCCGCGAATATGGGAGAGATTTTATTGAGAGTTATATCGGGCTCCGCAAGAGGGCTTAAACTTATGAGCCTTGACGGGCTTGATACGCGTCCTACACTTGACCGCGTAAAAGAGGCGCTTTTTTCAATGCTTACGCCTTATTTGCACGGCGCTCATGTGCTTGACCTTTTCGCCGGAAGCGGCGCTCTCGGCATTGAAGCGCTGAGCCGCGGCAGCGATTCGGCAGTCTTTGTGGATCTGCTTCCGGAGGCGCTGAATATCGTCGTGAAAAACGCCGCGCTTGCCCGCGTTGAGGGCAAATCATCCTTTTTTCGGGCGGATGCGTTGAGCTTTCTGTCGAAATGTTCCGAGGTCTTCGACATAGTTTTTCTCGACCCGCCGTATTCTTCAGGGCTTTATACAAAGGCTCTCGCCGCGCTTTGCGATAACTCGCTTTTATCCGGGAACGGAGTTGTCGTATTAGAGTGGGACAGCGCTCTTTCCCGCCCCTGTATTCCCGAAGCATTTTCTGTCATAAAAGAACGGCGCTACGGCAGAGTTATGCTGACCTTGGTTTCGCTCGGCGCCTGAAAGGATTTTGCAATGGAGAAAATCGCAATCATTCCGGGGAGCTTTGATCCGGTTACAAACGGACATGTTGACGTCATAACGCGCACGTCGCGCCTTTTTGATAAAACATATGTGGCAATATTGAAAAACACCTCCAAGCTTCCCATGTTCACAGCCGAAGAAAGGGTTTCCCTTATCAAGCGTGTAACCGCAGATCTGAAAAATGTTGAGGTTGAGGCATTCAGCGGTCTTTTGGTGGATTTTGCGCGTTTGAAAAACGCTTCCTTCATAATAAAAGGTCTAAGGGCGGTTTCCGATTATGAGTACGAATGTCAGATGGCTCTCGCCAACCGCGCGCTCGCCCCGGAAATTGAAACGTTTTTTATAGCGTCATCACCCGATTATTCATATCTGAGCTCAAGCATGGTAAAGGAATTTGCGCTTCACGGCGCTCCGCTTGACAGGCTTGTCCCGGACGAGATAATAAACGATATTTATGAAAAAATTAATTCAAACAGGAGGAATTAGTCATGGAAATACTTGAAATTATTGATATTCTTCAGGAAAAGGTAGAGTCGTCCAAAAATATTCCGATTCTCAACCGCGCGTTGATAGATAAGGAAGATCTTCTCGCCGCTATCGAGGATATTCGTCTTCGCCTTCCCGATGACCTTCAGCAGGCTCGCCGGGTAAAGGACGAAAAAAAGCGCATCCTTGCCGAAGCGCAGAATGAAGCCGACGCCATCGTCAAGCAGGGCGAAGAAAAGGCTGCGCAGCTTGTTAATGAGAATGCAATCACAAAGCGCGCATATGAGCAGGCAAATAACATTATTGCCTCCGCGCAGAAGAGTTCGAGAGAGCTTCGCCTCGGCGCAAGGCAGTATGTTGACAAGATTTTGGCAGATTCCGAGACAACGCTTGCAAAGTCTCAGGAAACAATCCGCGCAATGCGGGTAGAACTCAGGCAGGATGCCGGAGCTCAACAGCAAAAGGCTATCGAAAATAATAAAGAAGAGGCGTAATTCTCCTCTTTCCCGTTCTGTCCCCGCCCACGGACAGATTCGGTTTTTTTAATATGAATTTTGTGGGCGGAAAGGCAGCAGCAATTATTTATGTCAGGACATTCCAAATGGGCAAATATTAAAAACAAAAAGGGTAAGGCGGACGCAGCCCGTGCCAATGTTTTCACTAAAATCGGGCGCGAGCTTGCCGTAGCGGTACGCGCAGGCGGTCCCGATCCCGAATCCAACAGTAAGCTTAAGGATGTTATAGTAAAGGCTCGCGCCAATAACATGCCTAACGACAATATCAACCGCTGTATCGCCAAGGCTTCGGGCGAAGCCGGCGGAGCGGAATACGAAGAAATCACCTACGAGGGCTACGGCCCCAGGGGCGTTGCGGTCATTGTCGAAACTCTTACCAACAACCGCAACCGTACCGCGGCGGATCTTCGTCACTATTTCGATAAGTACGGCGGCAACCTCGGTCAGAACGGCTGCGTAAGCTTTATGTTTGATAAAAAGGGCGTCATAGTTATCGAGGACGACGGCGAAACCGATGAAGATGAGCTTATGATGACGGCTCTCGATTGCGGAGCCGACGACTTTAACGCCGAGGACGGCTTTTTTGAAATACTTACAGACCCCGACGCTTTCTCTCAGGTGTATGAGGGCATTTCAAAGGATCATGAGGATTTTAACTTTGTCACAGCGGAGGTCCGCATGGTTCCGCAAACTACAATTGAGCTTACCGATGAAGACGATCTTAAGAATATGAATAAGCTTCTTGAAATGCTCGACGATAATGACGATGTTCAAAACGTCTACCATAACTGGGACGAATAATGATACCTGCAAACGGGCTTGGTTTTCACCAAGC
>CAZIBK010000048.1:0-9660 GCA_964537125.1 uncultured Oscillospiraceae bacterium | reverse complement strand
TTTTCACCGCGTTTTTGTGCTAAATGTACGCAAAATGCCACTGCGGTTCCGAGAAGCGCACCTACAAAAACGTCGGATGGAAAGTGTACATAAAAGTAAAGTCTTGAAAAAGCTATAAACGCTGCGGCAAGCATTGCCGCATACCCTGCCCTTTTATACGAAAGCCATAGAAACGCCGCTGCGGAAAATGAAGACGATGTATGCCCCGAGGGAAACGAATATCCCTTCGGTCTGTCTATATAAATCGTGATAAGCTCGTTAAGCACAAAAGGTCTCGGACGCATAACGATTTCCTTGATACACGATGTAAAAAAAGCCGTTATCAGAAGCGTCAAAAGCATATATGCACCGCTTCTGCGATATTTTTTCGCAAATAAAAGACAAATCGATAATGCTATCCAAATATGCCCCTTGTCGCCCAAATGCGTTATAAAGGAAAAAACCTTGTCAAGTATATCGGTGTGCAGACCTTGGATAAAATCAAGTATCGCAAAATCAATTTCGTATATCAAAATATTCCCTCCGCAAGCAATATCGGAAAATTTATTTTGATTTCCCTACAGCTCTATTTTTATCGGCGTAAACTGCAAAAAATCCGCCGACACAAGGTGATAATTATTCCTTTTCGGCTTGTGCTCAAAGGCGCTTTTTCCGTGGAGATGACCGTAAACACATTCCTTCACGTTGAAGGAGTCAAGTATATCTATAAATCCGCCGCTCGGAGGATAGTGAAGCGCTGCGATAATACCTTTAGGGTTATTTGCCTTCCCCGTTTCAAGAGAAAGACGGAGCCTTCCCATTTCGCGGTTATACATCTTTTCGTCGGAAGAGGAAAAATCCTTGTCCTCGGGAGTTATCCAGCCGCGCGAAGCGCATATTGCATAGCCGTTGTACATATAGCAGCTGTTGTGGATAAAAAATATATCTTGGAAATGATTTTTTTCCAGAAACGCGTTCATCTTCTTTGCCGTTTCCCACCAATAATCATGATTGCCCTTTGACATAAGCTTTATCCCCGGAAGCGCTGACAAAAACTTAAAATCCGGCAAAGCGTCGTCAAGATATGTCGCCCAGCAAAAATCGCCGTTTATTATTACAACGTCGTCCTTTTCTACCGTCTTCTCCCAGCCTTTCTTTATACGCTCAACATAATTGTCCCAGTTGCTGCCGAAAACATCCATCGGCTTGTAATTGCCCAGCGGCAAATGAAGGTCGCTGAGTGCATAAAGCGCCATGCGCATCACCTCCCGTGAATATTTTTATATAATTCGTAAAGACTATTTATCGAAGCCAATGCTTCTGAAAGGTGGAATAAAAAATGGAAAAAACGAAAACAATCGAGGGCATCACCTGCGAAGTTGACACCTGCGAACACCACACAACAGAAAACAAGTGTACGGCAGGCTCCATTAAGGTAACGCCTTACGGCGCCGCCAACAAGGAAGAGACAGACTGCTCCACATTTAAGAAAAAATTCTGATTTTGAAAACGCCCCGGGTTTCTCTGGAAATGAAATCCGGGGCATACATATTACTCTATTCCGAGAAAGGAGTAAACGGCGTTTATCATTTCGCTCTTATCGTAAACTGCCGTAAAGCGTTCTTCCTTTACTTTAAGCTCCGCCAAGGACGCTGGAACAGAAAGAGCTGATTTTTCGGAAAGAAGATCTAAAAGCTCAAACTCATCCTTTCCCTCCACGCTCTCGCCTATTGCGGAAAGCACCGCGGAATTGAATTTGAACGGACTTGCTGTGGAAGCAATAACCGTCTTTGTGCTGTCGCCCGTATTTTTAACGTATTCATCATACACGTTGACAGCAACCGCCGTATGTGTGTCCATTATATATCCGTAACGCGCCTTATGCTCGCCGATAGTCTTTTTCGCGTCCGCGTCCGAGCAGAAGCCGCCGGCAAAGCTTTCGGAGACAAGCTCCTTTATCTTATCGGAAACGGTGTATTTTCCGTATTCCTTAAGCTCCGTCATATATTCCGCAACCTCCGCCGTATCGCCCGAAAGCAGATACAGAAGCCTTTCAAGGTTCGAGGAAATAAGTATATCCATCGAAGGCGAAATCGTTGTATAGAACTGTCTGTTCCTGTCATATGTGCCGCTCGATATGAAATCGGTGAGAACGTTATTCATGTTTGAGGCGCATATAAGCTTTGCAACCGGAAGCCCCATTCTCTTTGCAAAATATGCCGCAAGAATGTTTCCGAAGTTACCGGTGGGAACGCATATATTTATCTTCTCGCCGACCTTTATATCGCCCGACCGAAGCATATCTGCATAAGCCGAGAAATAATATACCACCTGGGGTACAAGTCTGCCCCAGTTTATGGAGTTGGCAGACGAAAATGTTTTTTTGTTGTCGGAAAGCTTCTTTTCACATTCGGGGTCTGTAAATATCTTCTTAACGCCGTTCTGCGCGTCGTCGAAGTTGCCCTTTACGGACGCCACAAACACGTTTTCGCCGCTCTGTGTACACATCTGAAGCTTCTGAATACGGCTCACGCCGTCACGGGGATAAAATACGATTATCTTTGTTCCGGGAACATCCTTAAAGCCTTCAAGAGCCGCTTTGCCAGTATCGCCGCTTGTTGCCACAAGAATGACAACCTCTTTGTCTATTCCTATCTTCTTCATGCTTGTTGTGAGAAGGTACGGAAGTATCTGAAGCGCCATATCCTTAAAGGCGCATGTGGGACCGTGCCACAGCTCAAGAATATACTTTGTGTCGGAAAGCTTTGTGACGGGAGCGACCTGCTTTGACGCAAAGCTTTTCTCTGTATAGGCGTTGTCAACGCAGCAGGCTATTTCCTCGGCAGTAAAATCCGTAAGGAACAGGGAAAGAATTTTCTTCGCTCTCGCCTGATATGTCATATCCGCCATTTGGGTTATCTCGTCTGTTGTAACCGAGGGAATTTCATCGGGAAGGAAAAGACCGCCCTCGTAAGACAGACCCTTTACGATTGCCTCAGCCGAAGAAACGGAAACCGACGAATCTCTGGTACTTTTATATATCATATCAGCATCCTCCTTATTTTACAACAATATTGACAAGCTTTCCCGGAACCGCAATAACCTTTACAACATTTTTGCCCTCGATTAAAGCCTTTACATCATCGTTTGCCATTACGGCTTCCTCTGTTTCCGCCTTGTCAAGATTTGCCGCAAGCTCAATTCTCGCCTTTATTTTACCGTTAATCTGTACAACTATCTCAACAGCGCTGTCAACGCAAAGCGCCTCATCATAGCTTACCCACTTTTGTTCGCTGAGTATTCCGCCAAAGAGCGAATGATAAAGCTCCTCCGTCATATGCGGTGCGAAGGGGTTAAGAATAGTCAGAAATGCCTTGTATTCGGCATGATTTATCGACCCGATGTCATATATCCTGTTTACAAGCGTCATCATTGCCGCAACAGCGGTGTTAAACTTCATCGCTTCGATGTCATTCGTAACCTTCTTAATCGTCTTATGCATTGCGGAAACAAGCTCGGGGCGGTATTCGTCGCCGTCTATGAGCTTATCCTGAAGATCCCATACTCTGTCGAGAAACCTCTTACAGCCTCTTACGCTGCTTTCGCTCCACGGCGCCGCCTGCTCATAGTCGCCCATGAAAAGTACATAAACTCTCAGTACATCTGCGCCGTAAACGTCCACAACATCGTTGGGATCAACAACATTGCCCTTGGATTTACTCATTTTTTCGCCGTCAGGTCCCAAAATAAGTCCCTGAGCCGTTCTCTTTGCATACGGCTCCTTTGTGGGAACCTCGCCTATGTCATAAAGGAACTTATGCCAGAATCTTGAATATATCATATGGCGCGTAACGTGTTCCATACCGCCGTTATACCAGTCAACGGGCATCCAGTATTTAAGCTTTTCGGGAGACGCAAACGCCTCCGAATTATGCGGATCGCAGTAGCGCAGGAAATACCAGCTGGAGCCTGCCCACTGAGGCATTGTATCTGTTTCACGCCTTGCATCGGATCCGCAGGAGGGGCATTTGCAGTTCACAAAGGATTCTATCTTTGCAAGAGGGCTTTCGCCGTCGGAGCCGGGTTCGAAATTTTCAACCGGAGGCAATCTCAGCGGAAGCTCGTCATAGGGTACAGCCACCATGCCGCACTTCGGGCAGTGAACTATCGGGATAGGCTCGCCCCAATAACGCTGACGGTTGAACGCCCAGTCCTTCATCTTGTACTGTACGCCCTTTTCTCCGCAGCCCTTTTCCTCAAGGATTTCAAGCATCTTCTCTATTGCGTCCTTCTTGCGGGTTATTCCGTTAAGCTCGCCCGAATTTACAAGCTCGCCCTCGCCGGTGTATGCTTCCTTGGAAATGTCGCCGCCCTTTATAACCTCAATTATGTCTATTCCGAACTTCTTTGCAAATTCATAGTCGCGCGTATCGTGAGCCGGAACCGCCATGATGGCGCCCGTGCCGTAGCCCATCATTACATAATCGGAAATATAAATCGGTATCTCCTTGCCCGTGATGGGGTTGATTCCGGTAAGACCTTCTATTTTGACGCCTGTCTTGTCCTTGACAAGCTGAGTTCTTTCAAACTCGCTCTTCTTTCCGCATTCCGCCTTATATTCGTCAAGAGCCGCAATATTTGATATGGAGTCGCGGTATTTCTCAATTATCGGATGCTCCGGAGCAATTACCATAAAGGTAACGCCGTAAAGCGTATCGGGTCTTGTGGTATATATACGAAGAACTTCGTCACATTCCTTTATTTTGAAATTGACAAAGGCTCCAGTGGATTTGCCAATCCAGTTCTGCTGCTGAAGCTTTATGTTGGGAAGGTAATCGACCTCCTCAAGCCCCTGAAGGAGCTTATCGGCATACTCCGTTATACGGAGATACCAAACCTCTTTCGTCTTCTGCACAATATCACTGTGGCAGATATCGCACTTGCCGCCCTGAGAATCCTCATTTGAAAGCACAACCTTACAGCTCGGGCAGTAATTTACAAGGGTCTTATCTCTGAAAACAAGCCCATGCTCAAACATTTTAAGGAATATCCACTGTGTCCACTTATAATAGCCCTCATCGGTGGTATCTATAACTCTTGACCAATCAAAGGAGAAGCCGACTCTCTTAAGCTGGTTTGTAAACTTTACAATATTGGTGTCTGTCACCTTTCTCGGATGAACTCCCGTCTTTATGGCGGTATTTTCCGTGGGCAGACCGTATGCGTCGAATCCTATCGGAAAAAGCACGTTAAAGCCCTCCAGCCTTCTCTTGCGGCTTATAACCTCAAGACCGGAATATGCCTTAATATGACCTACATGCATACCCGCGCCCGACGGATAGGGGAATTCAACCAGCGCGTAAAATTTCGGCTTTTCGCTGAAATCCTCAGCCTTGAAGGTGCCGTGTTCCTCCCAATATTTCTGCCACTTAGGTTCTATCGATTTAAAATCGTATTTCATTGCTCTGCTCCTTCTTCGATAATAAGATTCTTGACCTCTATCCTTTTCGCGCCCTCCCATAGGTGCTCCAAAGCATAAAAATCACGCATCTGACGGCTGAAAATGTGTACCATGACGCCGCCGAGGTCGATAATTATCCAACCCGAGGAATCCTTACCCTCGACCTTTTCCACATTATCGCTCAGCTTTTCGCATATCTCATCGGCAAGAGCCTTCAGCTGAGTTGACGATCCGCCGCTCACAATGAGGAAATATCGCGTGAGTATAGTAAGCTCGCCCACGTCAAGAGCCGCCATATCTATCGCCTTTTTTTTATCAAGCAGCGTCGCCGCCGTTTTCAAAACATCATATTCATTATCTATCACTTAAGCCGTCTCTCCTTTCGATAAGGTAATTCCGCGCATAAATTGAATCGGGATGTATCAGTCTGCCCTTTTTGATGACATGCTTTATAGAGCAGTCAATGGCATATATAAGCGCCGCGTCCAAGTCCTCATCGGCAAGCCTTCTCAGCTCCTCCGCCTGCGGCATGGTACGCCCGGGTTCGGTCATGTCCGCTATGTAGATAAGCTTTTCCAGATTCGTCATATTTGCGCGCGCCGTCGTATGGTAATATATTGCGTCGAGAATCTCCCTGTCGGTCACGCCGTAATCCTTATATGCTACTGCCGCGCCCAAATAAGCATGTACGAGCGCAGGCTCCTTGAGCGCGTATTCGTCAAGCGTTACGCCGTATTCCGCAGCTATCTCTTTAAAACGCGCCTCGTCAAAATTTTTGGCGCAGTCGTGCAGAAGCGCGGCAATTTTAGCCTTCTCGACAGGCACATTGTATTTGGGCGCAAGCCTTACGGCTTCTTTCACAACGCCCAGCGTGTGAAAATATCGTCTTTCCTTTTGTGTACTTCGCAGTTTGGCATGGATTTCCTCTTCGCTTAACATAAAGGGATACCTCCTCCTATTGATAGAGACCGTTCTCTATTATATAGTCATATACCTCTTTTTTCAACAAATAAGACACATTTTCTCCTGATTTTATTTTTTTCCTTATCTCGCTTGACGACACGTCAACCCTTTCGCAGTCAAGTCTGACGGCGGGCGGGGATATCTCAACCCCCTCCCTCGGATAGACCAAAAGCCGCGCATTTTTAAATATCTTCTCAGGGTCACGCCACTTATCTATATAGCCGTACGAATCGTCGCCGACAATAAAATAAATGTCGTCGTCCTTATATACGGATTTGAAATGCTCTATCGTATCCGCGCTGTACGACACATCGCTCCGCAATATTTCATAATCTGAAATCAGAAAATCGCCGTCGTCAATCGCCAGCCGGAGCATATCCACCCTTTGCTGTGCCGTCGCGTCGCATCCCTGCTTGTGGGGCATATTGCCTGTGGGAATAAAAATCACCTTGTCAAGTCCGAACTCCTTCGCCGCCTTTGCCACAGCCATATGCCCGACGTGTATCGGATCGAAAGAGCCGCCGTACAAACCTATCTTCATATCTCAATCTTTTTCTTGTCCGCCGATTCGCGGTAGACTATGAACCTGCTGCCCACAACGCTCACAGGTTCCGCGCCCACAGCCTCGCAGACCCTCTCGCAGGCTTCCCTTGCCGACATAAACGCCGTTTCAAGTACCTTTACCTTCACAAGCTCTCTCGCTTCAAGGGCGTCGTCCATCTGCTTTATAAAATTATCGCCAATGCCGCCCTTGCCTATCTGAAATATGGCGTCGTAATCATTTGCAATCGAACGCAGCCGCGCACGCTGCTTGCTCGTTAATGAAGCCACACTGTTCACTCCCTTATTCAACGAAATCAAATTCCATTTCGTCCATTCTTACGGTAGAGCCCTCCGAGGCGCCCTTTTCCCTCAGAGCGTCTATCACGCCCGTTCGGCGCAAAGTTCTCTCAAAGTAGCCCATGCTCTCGTCGTCATCAAAGTTGACGCTGCGGAAAAGCTTGTCCACAAGCGGACCTGTCACAATAAACGTGTCGTTCTCGCGGGTTATCTCAAAGGGTGATTCCTCGACAGACTCCTCTTCCTCGTACTCGCTCTCGTAAACCGTCACAGGCTCAAGGGTATCGAGCATTGACGCCGCATACGATATAAGCTGCCGCACGCCTTTGCCGCTTGCCGCGCTTATTTCAAAGAGCTTAAGCCCCTTTTCCTCTATATAGCTTCTGAATCTGTTCAAAAGCGAATCGTCATAAATTATATCTGTTTTGTTTGCCGCGACTATCTGCGGTGTGTCCGCCAGCCTTTCGCTGTAAAGCTTAAGCTCCTCGTTTATCTTTTCAAAATCCTCCACAGGGTCGCGTCCCTCTATGCCCGAAACATCCACCACATGAATGATTAGCCTTGTGCGCTCAATATGGCGCAGGAACTCATGCCCTAAACCTATACCCTCATGGGCGCCCTCTATAAGACCGGGGATATCAGCCATAACAAAGCTTTTTCCCTCGCCGGCGTCCACAACTCCGAGGTTCGGCTCAAGCGTGGTAAAATGATAATTCGCAATCTTCGGTTTTGCGTCGCTGACGCGCGAAAGAAGGGTAGACTTTCCCACATTCGGGAAGCCTGCCAGACCTACATCGGCAATGAGCTTAAGCTCGAGAGCAACATCTCTTTCCTCGCCCTTCAGACCGTTTTTCGCGAACTTCGGAGCCTGACGCGTCGGCGTTGCAAAATGAATATTGCCCCAGCCTCCGTTGCCTCCCTTCGCGGCGATAAACTCCTGCCCATCCTCCGAAAGGTCAACCATTATTTTATTTGACTCGGAGTCCCGAATTATTGTTCCTACGGGAACCCGAATATATAAATTTTCTCCGTTTTTTCCGCTGCAGTTACGGGCTCTGCCGTCGCCGCCGTTTTGCGCCGAATAGGACTTCCTGTATCTGAAATCCGTAAGCGTGGTCAGATTCTTGTCCGCTTTAAAAATTATGCTGCCGCCTCTCCCGCCGTCGCCGCCGTCGGGGCCGCCGTCGGGAATATATTTTTCACGGCGAAAAGACACGAGCCCGTTACCGCCGTTTCCGGCCTTTATATTTATTTGCGCTTTATCTACAAACGATGCCACTCATGCTTCCTCCTTTAAATATATTATCGGCAGTATTTAAGATAAAAAAATCCCAGAAAAATTTTCTGGGATTTTTATTTTGCGGCTTACGCCGTGTAAACAGAAACCTGCTTCTTGTCTCTGCCGAGTCTCTCAAATCTGACTACGCCGTCAACAAGCGCAAAAAGTGTATCATCGCTGCCTCTGCCAACGTTCACACCGGGATGTATCTTAGTACCTCTCTGGCGAACAAGGATGTTACCGGCGAGAACCGCCTGACCGTCAGCACGCTTTGCGCCCAGACGCTTAGACTCACTGTCACGACCGTTCTTTGTAGAACCAACACCTTTTTTATGAGCGAATAACTGAATGTTCAATGTCATTATTTACACCTCCAAGACAAAGAGATATTTTTTGTATTGCTTCGCAATATCATAAATCGTCATCATAAGACTGTTTAGGAGCAAGTCCGCTCCTTCTTCCCGCTCTTCGGGAATATCACAAACGAGAAATCCGTCATCTGTTTTGTAAGTGAGCTTTGCGAGATTCTGCGCTTCGATGCCGTTTATCGTCATTTGACAGGCTGTCGAAACAGCCGCGCACACAATATCCGACCCGATTTCCGCATAACCCGAATGACCCTTTACTTCCAACCTGACGATTTTTCCTTTTTCGCTTCTTACCGCTTTAAACTTTATCATGGCTTATGCGCTGATGGAAGCTATCTCTACCTTTGTATAAGGCTGACGGTGACCGTTCTTGTTTCTGTAGCCCTTCTTGGACTTGTACTTGAACACGATTACCTTCTTGCCCTTAGTCTGACCGAGAACCTTAGCCTCGACCTTGGCGCCGGGAACGACCGGCGTACCAACCTTTACGCCTTCCTCTCCGCCAATCAAAAGCACCTCGTCAAAGGTTACCGTTGCGCCGTCTTCAGCATCAATCTTTTCGATGAAAACAACGTCGCCTACTTTAACCTGATACTGCTTGCCGCCTGTCTTGATTACTGCGTACATACTGTTGCACCTCCCACTATAATGGACTCGCTGTTAAGGTCGGCTTTTGCCGTTTAAAAACCTCTTCCACGCGGTTACCGTTATATTATACCTATACTTTTAAAGCTTGTCAAGCGATAGAACCAAAAATTTTTTCATTTTTT
>CAZIBK010000047.1:0-9664 GCA_964537125.1 uncultured Oscillospiraceae bacterium | reverse complement strand
GTATTCGGCAACTAATCCGTCAAAAGCCGGCTGAAAGATTGACTTTCAGCCGGCTTTTTTAGCATATCTGCTTTTTCATGCGATTTTCATTCCGCACCACACCCCGGCAAAGCACCCTGCCAAGCTAAACAGAACATACAGTCCGGCATAGAGGTATTGCCCGCCCTGCATAAGAGTATATGCTTCCAATGAAAAGGCGGAAAACGTGGTAAAGCCCCCGCACACGCCTGTTTTCATAAACAAAAGCGCGTTCCGCGAAACATTTTTCCTTGCCGCAATGCCCGTTATGTACCCTATCAGAGCAGCGCCCAGGATATTTGTAATCAGCGTTAAAAGCGGGAAGCTTCCTTTATACGGCACAAGGCTGACCGCATAACGCAGCATTGCGCCTAACGCTCCGCCAAGCCCAACAAATATAAATCCCATCATCCTTCACCGCTTTAAATTAAAGAGCGCCTGCCGCACCGTAGGAGAACTTGTCCACTCCGCTGCCGTCCTTTTCAAAAAGCTCGGCAACCCTCTCGCTTACAGCGCCCGGCACCGCGGCATAATCCTCCTGATTGCACCATACGGAGAGCGTATAATTAACCGCCGAGGCGTTATGCGCCGTCATCACAACCGACGCTTCCGGCGTATCAAGCGCCTTTTCGCAGTTCTTTGCCGCATAGAGAAGGATGCTCTTCACCTTATCGGGATCCGCCGTTGCCGACACCGTAAACACAATATCCGCTCTTCTCGTGCCGAGTGTGGAATAATTTATAACAGAAGTATTTGTTATCGAGCCGTTGGGAAGAGTTATAGCCGTATTATCGGGCGTAACAAGCACCGTATAGAACACGTTGATATCCTTCACAACCCCCGTGTTGGCGCCTATCTGGATGCAGTCTCCCACCTTGAACTGACGGAAGATGAGCAGCACAATGCCGCCCGCAAAATTGGACAGCGCGCCCTGGAGCGCAAGACCTATCGCGACGCCTGCCGAAGCAAGCACCGTCACAAAGGACGCCGTGGGAATACCGAGTATAACCGCAAGGGAAATTATAAGAAGCACATACAGTCCGCCCTTGACAAAGCTTTTAAAAAAGCTCTGAAGGCTCGGGTCAAGCTTTCCGAATGCTTTGCTTTTTCCAAGCTTTTTAACTATAACGCTTATAAGCTTCAATGCTATGATAAGGAAAACAAGAGCGCCTATTATTTTCATGCCGTATGTCGTAACAAGATTCATAAGCGCTGTTATTACCGCGTTCAAATCAAACATATACTTTTCCTCCTTTTTAAGTCAAAAAGGGCTGCCTAAAGGCAACCCTTTCTTATCAGCTGAAATTACTCAACAATCTTGGAAACAACGCCGGAACCAACCGTTCTGCCGCCTTCGCGGATAGCGAAACGGAGACCTTCTTCGATAGCGATGGGCTTTGTGAGCTCAACGTTAATACGAGCGTTATCACCGGGCATACACATTTCAACGCCCTCTTCAAGCTGGATAACACCTGTTACGTCTGTTGTTCTGAAATAGAACTGAGGACGGTAGTTTGTGAAGAAAGGTGTATGACGGCCGCCTTCATCCTTTGTAAGGACATAAATCTCGCCGAGGAACTTTGTGTGAGGATGAATTGTACCGGGCTTTGCAAGAACCTGACCTCTTTCGATTTCGTCACGCTGAACGCCGCGAAGAAGAGCGCCGATGTTGTAACCTGCAACAGCTACGTCAAGAGACTTACGGAACATTTCGATACCTGTTACAACGACCTTACGAGCCTCGTCAGCAAGACCGACGATTTCAACCTCTTCACCAATCTTAAGAGTACCTCTCTCAACACGGCCTGTAGCAACCGTACCGCGGCCTGTGATTGTGAATACGTCCTCGACAGGCATAAGGAAGGGCTTGTCTGTAGGTCTTACGGGAGTGGGGATATACTCGTCAACAGCGTTCATAAGCTCAATGATAGGAGCATATTCGGGAGCGTTGATATCAGTAGATGTGGATTCAAGCGCTTCAAGAGCGGAGCCTGCAATAATCGGAACATCGTCTCCCGGGAACTCATACTCGTTAAGAAGATCTCTGATTTCCATTTCAACAAGCTCAAGAAGCTCGTCATCGTCAACCTGATCCTTCTTGTTCATAAATACAACGATATAGGGAACGCCAACCTGACGGGCGAGAAGGATATGCTCTCTTGTCTGAGGCATAGGACCGTCTGCTGCGGAAACAACGAGGATAGCGCCGTCCATCTGAGCCGCACCTGTGATCATGTTCTTAACATAGTCGGCATGTCCGGGGCAGTCAACATGAGCATAGTGACGCGCATCTGTTTCATACTCAACGTGAGCTGTGGATATCGTGATACCTCTTGCCTTTTCTTCGGGCGCCTTATCGATCTGATCGTAGGCTGTGTAGTTAGCCTGACCCTTGAAACCGAGAACCTTTGTGATTGCTGCGGTAAGAGAAGTCTTGCCGTGGTCAACGTGACCGATTGTACCAATGTTTACATGGGGCTTGGTGTTTTCGTATTTAGCCTTTGCCATTGTAATTTGCCTCCTTTAATTTCTTCATAATTTATTTTATTATATTGTAGTACAAATTTCCTTAAAAATCAATACTTTTTTAAAGAGCCGTCAGTCTTTTTTGGAGCGGTCGCATATAACCTTCTCCATGATGCTCTTGGGAACCTCCGAGTAATGAGCGGGGGTCATTGTATAGTTACCGCGTCCCTGAGTCTTGCTGCGAAGGTCGGTAGCGTAACCGAACATTTCGCTGAGGGGAACCAACGCGTGGATGGCCTGAGCGCCCTTGCGGGCTTCCATTCCCTGAATCTGACCGCGGCGGGAGTTGAGGTCGCCCATAACATCGCCCATGTATTCCTCGGGAACAGTAACGTCAACCTGCATTATGGGTTCCTTAAGAACGGGATCGGCTTTCTTCATACCTTCCTTGAACGCCATGGAACCGGCGATCTTGAATGCCATTTCGGAAGAATCGACCTCATGATAGGAACCGTCGAAAAGCGTTACCCTTACGTCAACAACGTTGTAGCCGGCAAGCACACCGGACTGCATAGCGCCCTGTACGCCGGCATCAACCGCAGGGATATATTCCTTGGGAATAGCGCCGCCGACAATGCTGTTGACAAATTCATAGCCCGCGCCCGGCTCAAGGGGATCAAGCTGAAGGAATACGTGACCGTACTGACCTTTACCGCCGCTCTGACGAGCATACTTATGCTCAATCTTAACGCTCTTGCGGATTGTTTCCTTATAGGCAACCTGAGGCTTGCCGACATTTGCTTCCACCTTAAATTCGCGGAACAAACGGTCAACGATAATTTCAAGGTGAAGCTCGCCCATACCCGCGATGATAGTCTGTCCCGTTTCATCATCGGTATAGGTCTTGAATGTGGGATCCTCCTCCGCAAGCTTCGCAAGGGCAATGCCCATCTTTTCCTGAGCAGCCTTTGTCTTAGGCTCGATAGCAACGCGGATAACGGGATCCGGGAATACCATCTGTTCAAGGATAACCGGATGCTCCTTGTCGCAAAGCGTATCGCCCGTCGTTGTGTTCTTAAGCCCGACGGCAGCCGCTATATCGCCGGAATAAACGATATCTATATCCTTACGGTTATTGGAATGCATCTGAAGAAGTCTTCCGACTCTCTCCTGGGAATCCTTGTTGGCATTGTAAACGTTTGTGCCGGCATTAAGCGTGCCGGAGTAAACTCTGAAGAATGTAAGCTTGCCTACGAACGGGTCTGTCATGATCTTGAAAGCAAGGGCAGAGAAGGGTTCGCTGTCGCTCGCATGTCTTTCGGTTTCCTCTTCCGTTCCGGGCACGATACCCTTTATAGCGGGTACGTCAAGCGGAGACGGCATATAATCTACAACCGCGTCAAGGAGCTTCTGAACGCCCTTGTTTCTGTAGGACGTACCGCAAACTACGGGAACAATTTTGTTCTCGATAGTACCCTTACGGATAGCCGCCTTAATTTCGGGGACGGTAATCTCCTCGCCGTCAAAGTACTTTTCCATGAGAGTCTCATCAAGCTCCGCGACGGACTCCATAAGCGCCTCGCGGTATTCTTCCGCCTTATCCTGAAGGTCGGCGGGAATTTCCTCCTGTCTGATATCCTTTCCGAGATCGTCGTAGTAAACATACGCCTTCATCTCGAGAAGGTCTACAACGCCCTTAAAGGTATCCTCTGCGCCGATGGGAATCTGGATCGGAACAGCGTTGCACTGAAGACGATCCTTGAGCATGTCCAATACGTTATAGAAATCAGCGCCCATGATATCCATCTTGTTGACATATACCATTCTGGGAACGTGATATTCATCGGCCTGACGCCATACGGTTTCCGTCTGGGGCTCAACGCCGCCCTTAGCGCAGAGAACCGTTACGCTTCCGTCAAGCACACGGAGTGAGCGTTCAACCTCAACGGTGAAGTCAACGTGTCCGGGTGTATCGATGATGTTTATGCGGTGATCCTTCCAGTGAGCTGTTGTTGCGGCGGAGGTAATCGTGATGCCTCTCTCCTGCTCCTGCTCCATCCAGTCCATTGTAGCCGCGCCGTCGTGAACCTCACCGATTTTATAGTTGATACCTGTATAGTACAGGATTCTCTCGGTCGTAGTGGTCTTTCCGGCATCTATGTGCGCCATAATGCCGATGTTTCTTGTTTTTTCAAGCGAATATTCTCTTGGCATAATTAACTCCTTTCTCCAAAGCTAAGAGAAAACTACCAGCGGTAATGTGCGAAAGCTCTGTTAGCTTCTGCCATCTTGTGTGTTTCTTCCTTCTTCTTGACCGCTCCGCCAAGGTTGTTGGTTGCGTCAAGGATTTCGCCTGCAAGACGTTCGCACATTGTCTTTTCGCTGCGGTTTCTTGAATAAAGAGTAAGCCATCTGAGACCGAGTGTCTGACGGCGTTCGGGGCGAACCTCCATGGGAACCTGGTATGTCGCGCCGCCGACTCTTCTCGCCTTAACCTCGAGAACAGGCATGATGTTATCCATCGCTTCGCGGAAAACCTCAAGGGCGTCCTTACCTGTCTTCTCGGCAATGATTTCAAATGCGCCGTAAACGATCTTCTGGGCAACGCCCTTCTTACCGTCCTGCATAATGTTGTTAATAAGTCTTGTAACTACCTTATCGTTATATAAGGGATCGGGTAAAACATCTCTTTTGGGAATAAAACCTCTTCTTGGCACTATTCTTCCCTCCTTCACAAAATTTTAATGAATTCACAGGTACTCTGCGGCAAAAGCCGCCGTCAGTGCAACAAGCAAATTTATATATAAGAAATCCGTTCGGATAAAACTTCATATAAAACCGCGTATCGCACAGAATTTTGCCAAAGCTCAAGAATTACTTCTTCTTAGCCTTAGCCTTCTTTGCACCGTACTTGGATCTGGACTGCATACGGTTAGCCACGCCTGCGGCGTCAAGCGTACCGCGGATAATGTGGTATCTTACGCCGGGGAGATCCTTAACTCTGCCGCCGCGGATGAGAACAACGCTATGCTCCTGAAGGTTGTGACCTACACCGGGAATGTAGCTTGTTACCTCGATACCGTTGGAAAGTCTTACTCTGGCAATCTTACGAAGCGCCGAGTTGGGCTTTTTCGGGGTCTGAGTTTTAACGTTCGTGCAAACGCCTCTTTTCTGAGGGGAGCTTTGATCAGTCGCGGTTTTCTTAAGAGAGTTGAGGCCGTGCTGAAGCGCGGGTGCCGTGCTCTTAACTACCGCAGTCTGTCTGCCCTTTCTGACGAGCTGGTTAAATGTTGGCATATTTTCACCTCCGAATATAATTTTTTGCGCGCGAATACATCGATATCCACAATCGCTTTAATACTATATCAGACAAGAGGGACAAAGTCAAGAACTTTTTTCAAAAAATCCCTTGCTTTGTCCCTTGTATCTGTTATTTATTATTTTCAAACGCCGCTTCGGCCTTTCGGCTTACGGAAATGCGCGAATTTACCGCTCATAATACTGCGCCTGGGCATTCCACAGCCTCGCGTACAGCCCGTCCTCCTCCAAAAGAGCGCGGTGGGAGCCGCTTTGCACATTTTGCCCGTTTTCAAACACAAGTATTCTGTCGCAAAAAACGCATGACGATAATCTGTGCGATATATACACCGCGCCTTTCCCCTCGGTAAAGGCGTTAAAGCGCGAATATATCTCGTATTCCGCTATCGGGTCGAGAGCCGCCGTCGGCTCGTCGAGTATCATAAACGGCGCGTTCTTGTACAGCGCCCTCGAAAGGGCAATTTTCTGCGCCTCCCCGCCGGAAATGTCAATGCCGTTTTCATCGTAATCCTTGTAAAGAATTTCCTCGCATCCCTTTTCGAGAGAATCAAATCTCTCTCCGAAGCCTGCCGTTTCGAGTACTGAGCGAACCTTTTCTTCGTCGTATTCCTCGCTTGCGGCGACGTTTTCGCCCAGAGTCATGGGGAACAGCTTGAAATCCTGGAAAACAACCGCCAGCGCCTTAACGTAAGAATTGAAGGCGTACTCCTCTATGTTCACGCCGTTCAATGTAATAACGCCCTCTGTGGGATGATACAGCCTGCACAAGAGCTTTATAAAGGTCGTTTTCCCGCTTCCGTTAAGTCCGACGATCGCCGTCCTTTCGCCGGTCCGCACCTTCGCCGAAACATTTCTCAGCGCATACCTTTCGCTTCCCGGATATTTGAACGAAACATCCTTAAATTCAAACACATAGCTGCCGCTTTCCTCAAGCTCCGCCTTTCCGTCCGCGCGTTCTTCAAGCTCAAGGAAATCAAGCGTTTGCGAAAAGCGGTCGGCATACTGCTTCAAATACGCCGCCTGACTTACAAATTCCGACAGGCTTCCCCAAAAGTTGTATAAGGACGAGGCGAACTTCACCGTATCTCCCGCGCTCAAGCCTCCGGTTATGGCGGAAAGCACCACATATATATACGACGAGCCCTTCAGAGCGGCGCCGAACGCGCCGTTAAACGTCCCTGTCTTTCTTGTGAACGACACAAATCGCTTTCTGCCCTTCCGCTCTGTTTCGTCCGCCTCAACCGCGCCCTTCAGAAGCGGCTGCGCCGAATAAATCCTTATGTCCTTGCCGCGCTTGTAATCCACGCCGTTGCCCCAAAGATAATACGATGCGTACGATCGCGACTTTTGGTAGCTGTCGTTAATTTCCTGCTGCTTTTTCGTAAACCTTCCGTTCAAGACCGCGTGAATAAATACCGCGCACACCGTTGCCGCAAGGTACGCTCCGCCCCATCCCTTTACGTTTATCATCGGGATGACTATTACGACCGCCGTCGCCATGCTTATAGTTCCGCCGAGCAGCGAGGAAAACATATCATACACTCCGCTTATACCCCAGCCGTACATATCGTCGCTGTTTATACGATCCCGCAGCTCGCCGTTTTTCGGGCTGTTTAGCTCCTCGTAATCCATAGAAAGCGTCTTCTCGCTTTTCTTCACCATAAAAAGCCCGTGCATAAGGCGGTCGCCCGCAAGCGTCAGCTGATCTGTCACCTCGCCGATTCCCCGGAGCGCAAGCCTCAGTATAAGCGCCGCCGCTACAGTAGGGAAAATTTCCTCTATTTTCCGCCCCGCGGTTATTGCGTCAAGAACGTAAGCCGAAAGGAGCGTCGTTATATACGGCGCAATGTTTTTTGCCGCAAGGTTTACTGCCGTCGCCGGAAGGAGCTTAGGCTCAAGCCTCGCTATAAGCCCGAGAGCTTTTATAATGTTTTTCACTCTTCATCAGCCCCTTTCGTGTAATAGAGGCTTTGAAGCTCAAACATATTTGCGTAGCTTCCGCCCTTTTTTATCAGCTCGTCATGAGTGCCGCTTTCTGTCACGCGCCCGTTTTCGAGGAAAACAATCCTGTCGCAGAAGCGCGTTCCCGCAAGGCGGTGTGATATATATAACGCGCTTTTCCCAAGCGACAGACGGTGAAAGCTCTCGTATGTTTCGCTCTCCGCTATCGGGTCGAGAGCCGCCGTCGGCTCGTCAAGTATCAGTATCGGAGCGTCCTTGTAAACGGCGCGCGCCATCATCAGCTTCTGCGCCTCTCCGCCCGAAAGTTCAATCCCCTCGTCACGCACCGCGCGTGTCAGCGGCGCGTGAATATCCTCCGCGTACTTTTCCAAATCCGCTTTTTTCAGGCTTTCGCGCACCCTTTCCTCATCCGTTAAAGCCGCCTCCTTCATGGAGACATTCTCGGCTATGGAATGTGGCAGTATGCACACCTCCTGAAAAACAGCCGCTATCAGCCCGAACCGCTCTTCGGGTTCGATTTGCGAGGCTTCGGCTCCTCCTATTGTCACGCTGCCCTTTGTCGGTGTGTAAAAGCCGCACATCAGCTTGACTATCGTACTCTTTCCGGCTCCGTTTACACCGACGAGCGCTAT
The DNA here is from genome assembly GCA_964537125.1 of uncultured Oscillospiraceae bacterium. GTDB lineage: Bacteria > Bacillota > Clostridia > UMGS1883 > UMGS1883 > CAZIBK01. Next base: position 1,268 of record CAZIBK010000047.1, on the reverse strand, counting down.
ATGCTCGCCCTTTTCTATTTTAAGGTTAAAGTCCTTCAGCACATCTGTTTTGCCGTCGTAGGAAAAGCTCACGTTTTTAAACTCTATCACCGTGCCCTCCGGTATCTGCGGAGAGTCTGTTTTTTCCTCCTTGTACTCAAGGAACTCTCTCAAATAGCATATGTTGAAATTGTTGCGGCGCATCTGATCTATCTTCCATGTAACGGTGTTCACCCATCCGGCAAAGCCCGATATGGCTCCGAAATAAAGCACAAAGTCTCCCGGCTCAAGCCTTCCCTGCGCCGCGCTGTATATAAGATACATATATGCGACCGCGTCGCGCAATATATTTACAAGTATCGTCGCAAAATGCTCCTGTATGTACCCCCTGCGCTGCTTGTTGTAAAGTCTTGTCGCCTTTTTTGAGAGCTCGATCTGCTTGTTCAGAAAAATATTCTTCATTCCGTACAGGCGGATGTCCTTGCCCGATTGAGCGTCGCAGCTCCTCTCCGCCAAAACAAACTGCTGCTCCGAAACCTTTGAGCGCTCCTTCGTCACGCTTTTCCATATCGCGCTTCCGCGCTTCATAAAACCGTATGTAACGGCAGATAACGCCGCCAAAAAGACAATCATAAGCGGATTGAGCCTTGCGATTATCAGCGAATACGATACGAGGTTCAGCGCGTTTACCGCAACCTCGACCATCCGCTCCAGCATTTCCGTTATATCGCCCTCAAGCACCGCTCCCCTTGCCTTCCAGTAGAGGCTCTGCCCCTCTCCGCCTTCAAGCCTGTCATAGCGTATTGACAGCGATTTTGCAAAAATCCGCCTCATGTACATCATGCGCATATCAAAGTACATTCCGCCGATGCTTGCGCTCGATGCGCCGCCTGCCGACGACACGAGTACGAGCGCCAAAACCGCCGCGCCGAAAAATATAAATACCCTGCCCGCTCCGGCGCTTCCCAAAACGAGATCCACCGCCGCCTTAGGCAGATATACCCCCGCAAGATCCGCCGCGGCTGTACAAAGCGCGTTCAGTACCAGAAAGAAAAACAGCCCTCTCGCGTGAATATAAATGTCCTTTGCGATGTAAAGCGAGTTGCTAAACGCTCCGTAAGGCTCTTTCTTCTTATTTTTAATGGGTCTTACCCCCCCCACTTGGTTCTCCATGTTTTTATTCCTCCGTAATGAATATTTTTTAAAATTCTTTCCGGGGCATATCGCTTACAGCGCCGCAAGCCCCGTTTTTTCTTGAAAACGAGAAGCAAATGCTTACGCATTTGCTT
>CAZIBK010000046.1:8433-9679 GCA_964537125.1 uncultured Oscillospiraceae bacterium | reverse complement strand
ACACTCATTATAAAAACGCAAGAAAAAAAGGCATATGATGAATATTTTTTGTGTTCCTGTTCCTCATATGATAATTTTTTTATTGACAATGCCGATGCACGCATATAAAATAGTAGCATACCGAGTAAAGGATTGATATAATTGAAAAAAGCATTATGCCTGATCTTAGGCTCTCTCATAGTTTTATTCTCGCATCCCGCATACGCGAAAAACAGCTACATACATATTACGCCGCTTCCCTATTCGTCGTACATATTGGGCGAGGATATAACCGTCAGAGGCGAGACTGATTTCGACTTTGTCACTTTAGGCTTTTACTACCCTGAGGAGGACGGCTACTACGGCTTGGCTAAGTTTATAATAAGTCTTTCGGCGTCCGAATTGCGCGGCGGCTATGTAATACCTACCGATACACTTTCAAAGCAGTGGCCCGAGGGCAGCTGGCGTATTCTCGTACAGAGCGGCTCCGTGCGGGACGACATATATGTAACGCTTCTTGAAAAGCCTGTCTATGACAAATATCTCAGAATAGCCGAATATGACGGCGGCATTCTTACCAAGGTTTCCACATACCCCACGCGCGGCGCGGTTTTTTCGGAAAACGTCATATCCTTTGCCCTTGACGGCGGTATAACTCTCAGGCTCTTCTTCTGGAACGACGCTCTTTCACCCGAAAACAGCGGAAACGGCAGCATTTACGCCGCATTCTGCAAGGACGGCACGTTGCTATCCGCGACAAAATACTCTGCCGAGCTTTCGCAGTCATTTCCCGTAACAATGACAAAGGACGGCAAAACCGTAAAGCTTTTATACTGGAATAACGCCTCTCACCTGTAAAGCTCAAACGGGCGGTACTGTACAATACAGCGCCGCCCGTTTTATATGTTTGAGGCTTTAACCCTCCTAATTCATTTTGGACATATATTGGCTCATAAGCTTGCTCTTTTTCAATTCAATCTGATTCTCCGCGGAGGCTGCCACAGTATCCGCAATGGAGGTATCGGCGCCTATAGCTTTAAGATCCGCCTTAAGCTTAGCCACTTCACTGTCCACCTTTGAATAACATTCCGATTCAATTGCCGTCGCCGACGACATATACTTCTGCACTGCCGCAACCTTTGCATCGTGCCACGTTATACTCGGATTTGCCGCCTTATATGAATGCATATACGATGTTACCGTTCCGGAAAGCGCGCTTACGCGTGATTCAAATTCGCTCTGATACGCATACAGATTTGCCACATGA
>CAZIBK010000046.1:0-8333 GCA_964537125.1 uncultured Oscillospiraceae bacterium | reverse complement strand
CGCGCTTACGCGTGATTCAAATTCGCTCTGATACGCATACAGATTTGCCACATGAGCCGCCACTATCTGTTCGGCGGTTTTTGATGTCTGCGCAGACTGCTGGCTCTGCGTATTGGACGAGCCTGAGCCGGAAACATTCTGCCCCGTTGAACCTGCGCCCGATACATTTTGCCCGGTTGATCCTGAGCCCGAAATATTCTGCCCGGTCGAGCCTGAACCCGATACATTTTGTCCTGTCGAGCCTGAGCCCGAAATATTCTGTCCGGTCGAGCCTACACTCGATACATTTTGTCCGTTCAAAACGGTATCTGCATCGTTCCTGTTTTCTGTTTCTGCCGCTGCGCTGTCCGCGTCTATGCTTTCTGATATTATTTTAGCGAGGATCTCTGTCTTTGATTTCTCTCCGCTTTCTATCTGCTGAAGCTCCTCTTCGGTAAAATCGCGGACACTGTCCTGCAAATATCCCTTGACGTCATCCGCAAATTTCACATCGCTTTCACGAAGCTTTTCATCAATTACTTCTTCGTCTGTCGTAACCGCAACATAAAGCGCTTTTATGTTGCGCCACTGCCATACCGTAACCGAAGCTGCCGCAATTATAACTATTCCGAAAAATACAGCTACACCTATAAGTATCTTTTTCTTCATGCTCTCACTCCTTTTTGTAAAGTATAACTCTTGCATTCGGGATTGTCAACGGTCTTTTTCTTTCCGATAATTAAATTATTTGTAAATACGAACGCCGGAGAACATCCGGCGTTCGCAATTAAATTACCATATCGCCTTATAAAGCTTATTAAGCATTACGGCTGCCTGCGCACGGGTGGCGGACTCTCTCGGTTCGAGCGTTGTCTCGGTCTTGCCTTCGATAATGCCCTTATCGAGCGCATATGAAATCGCCTCTCTTGCCCAATCGGAAACCTCATCCCCGTCCTCAAAAGCCGTGAGATCGCCTTCTTCAAATTCCGTTCTCGGACGGGCTTTCTTCCATACATTTATTATCATTGCCGTCATTTCCTCTCGCGTTATCTCCTTATCGGGTTCAAACGCGCCGTCGGTCAGCATTTCCTCCGGAATTATACCGTTGTCATACGCCCATTGGACAGTTCCCGCATACCAACTATCAGGGTCAATATCCGTTATCGTTCCTGTCGTGACAGCCGACTTATCGGCGCCGAGAAGCCTTGATACCATTGCCGTAAACTGAGCGCGCGTAACCGTCTCGTCGGGATGGAACGTGCCGTCCTCATACCCTGTTACATAGCCCCACTGGGCAACGCTCTTGATATCATCTTCAGCCCAATGACCGTCGCAATCTTCAAAATAGGGCATTTCAAAGGTAACGCTCGTTGCAGAAACAATAAACTGATCAAAGGACGCCGCCGACCCCTTTGTTGCCACACCGAACCTGCCGAGCGACAATTCGGGGATATAATAGTGATAGCTCAAAATATTCTTTCCGCCCACAGCTATTGTCTCATAATTTCTGTCAAAATCCACAACTACGGTGTAGTAGTCATGGGACTGCTCCGGAAGCGCGGCGGATGCTATTGTCTGCTCGTTGCCGTTGACCCGCGCTATAACGCTGAGCTTTCCTCCCGAAACCTCATAGCGCATGAAGTTGTTTTCATCCTTATATTTTGAAATAATCGCCGCGGTACCGTTTGTCATCACCTTGGCTGCAACATATCCGTCAAGAATCGCTCCGCTTGTCGTGAGAGCCATCTTCCAGTCGTCTCCCGAAGAATCGGACTGCGTGTACCACCAATTGCCAACATCTCCGTCAGCGACATAGCCGATAGACCAGTCGCCGCTCAATTCATCCCAGTCATCGCTCTTCGTGCCCTGGAAAAGATCCGAGAACACCTCCACAACCTTTACCGAGCTGAACGCCATCTTTGCTCCGTCGGAAACAAATATTGCCGTTCCGCCCGTGGGGAAATCCGTATCGGTAACCGTAACAGACGCGCTTCTCTGCCCTACCGGAGGATCATATCCCGACATTTCCGCATAGAAGGTAACAGAGTCGCCGTTGAGCGTAAGGGAAAGCGGAAGGGACTTGCTTGAATTTATCTGAAGCGCCTCGGGAATCTCATTGGACGCAAGGAGTGTGCGAACACCGTCCTTTACCTTTGTAATTGAAACTGTTCTCTCAACGCTGTCAAGGGCGCAGAGATAATAATTGTTTTCGTCAACGTACCTTGCGTAAAAGCCCACCTTGCCGAAGGAGCCGCTTTCAAGATCTCTCGGATTTACGGTAGTGTTTACGGTATAATCCTTCCACTCTGAGCCGCCGAACAAAAGCGCGCTTATATCGCCCTCGTTTTCTGCGGTACCTACCGCGTTGTGTACATAGCGATATTCTTCAATCTCAAAATCTCCCACAACATCGAAGCCTGCAAGCGTGCCGCCCTCAAAGTCGCCCATGTACGGAAGGGAATCCATGCTCTTGAGAACTATCGGACCTGCCGCCTCGCTGAGCGGAGAAAGCTTATCGAAAACTCTTGTCTGAATCTGATAGGAATACTCCTTGCCCTCTTCCACGTCATAATCCTCATAATAAGCATTGTAAACGTTTTCGGCAACAAGGCTGTATTCACCGCCGTCAACGCTTCTGTATACGTTAAAGGATGTATAATCGGCTCTGTTCTCCCACCAAACCTCTATCGAATCGGCATAGGAGAAAGCGCGGTGTATCGTAGGCGCGGGAGCTGTATAATCACCGCATCCTATCTCAACGAGATACATTGCTCCGCCCTTAAGAGAATCAAATTCAACCTGACCGTTTTGAACAACGGTCTCCGCAACGACCTCATCATTCTTATCCTCGCTCATTTCGCGAAGAATGACCGGCGATAAGTCCGGGACATTCAGCTTTGAAAGGTCTATTACAAGACTCGACGTCTCCTCGGCATCGGTATTATTTATAAAATGAACAAAATACTCGGAATCGTTCTTCGTTACGAAGAAATCCTGCCCTGTCGAAGCGTCTTCAAGGTCGAATTCAACTATTGCGTTTCCGTTCGTAAGCGTACGGTTGAACTGCCTGATAGCATAATACATTCTCTCGGGAATGAGGTAACGGCCTGTCGCGCTGTCCTGGAAGAACATTTCCCCGAAGGAGAAACGGATAGACGCATATAATCCCTCAAGCGCCTGTGTACGCATAATCTGTATATGGCTTATGCAGCCGGGCATCTTGTTGAGCCAGTCGTAGGAGTCGCCCGAAAGCTGCCAGTTAAATTCCGACGCCGACACCTTCTTTGTATCCGCTTCGGGATCATACTTTTCTATTCTGCTCTTGAAGTTCTGTATTCTTACGGAATGTGCGCTTGTGCCGCCGCCGTATGTATGATAGTCGTAAACGTCTATCCCATCATGACCGTACTCTGCGACGGTATTCCACGCGCCTTCGTTCCAGCCCGCAAGCGTCGGTCCCCAGAGCTGTGCGTCGTCCTCGGAATAGCCTGCAGCCATTACGCCTGTTCTCCAGCCGTCGGCGGCAGCCATTGCCTCGTAAGCGTACAGCTTCCAGTCAATGAATTTCTGAACGCCGTTATCCCTGTTGTCCGGCTCGTTTCCCATGTTGTAATTGGTCTGACCGAAATACTTTGCGTATATATATCCGCGGGCAAAGCAGTGCTTCCACGCATCGCTCCAAAGATAGCGGTAAAAGGATTCCCACTGCTCCTCGGTGTAGTCCTCCTGCCCCTCTTCAAGGCGCATATACTGCCACCACGGATTGGATACGGGAACTACCGTTATACCCATCCTGTCCGCTTCAACCATCTGCTCAAGGTATGTAATCCACGCAGGTCTCAGAGCTACCTCCTGCTCATAGTAAGCATCGATGTAATCGGTTGACAGTATCGGGTTGCTCTTCGGGTTTTCCTTTACGGTGTTTACCGCCGCCTCAAAGGTTTCAAGACTGTAAACGTCGACCGGAACCGATGTCCTTGTTGCGTTGTCGGTTGCGGGACCGCCAAAATCACGGTTCACATTGTAAAGAATATCTTCAATATACTTGGAGCGGTTATCATAACGCGATGTAGGCGATGTGTTATCACCGTAGAGCTTCAGTTCAAGCTCTCTCGTCTCATCCGAAAGAAATACGGTTACCCTGCCGCTTCCGACCGTATCCCGCTTTTCTTCTATTTCAACGCCCGATATATCCGCTATTTCGTAAAGCTCGATATTATCTATGTATTTCTGATTGTCCGAATCGGAAGCTCCTGCCGAAACAGTTATCCTCGGGTTTACCGCGTCCGAAGGCACCTCAAAAGTAGCGCATACCTGCTGAAATTCAAGCACGCCGTTTGAGTCCTTCGCTCTCGTAAATGAGAATATACGTCCGTTATCGTCATAAAGGGCGGCATTCACCGATACGGGAATATTGTGCGGCGCTTCAAGATAAGCCGAAAAAACGTAAGAGGTTCCGCTCTTTAAAGCAATCTCCTGCTTAACGGCAGCAAAATCCGCATCGGAATCGGGGTCAAGCGCAAGATGCAGAGCCTTTTCTCCGTCCGGAACAGCGGTTGCCGCAGCGCCGGCATTTTTTTCGTCCATGCCCCACATTGTCCATGCGCCCTCCGTGTTGGGATCCTGTGAAACATCCCCCAATGCCTGCTCAAATGAATTGTTTTTCACCAAGTTTTCTCCCGTGACAGATATCTCCTGCCCCGAAGCAAGGCGAAACGATGCCGCCGAAACGCCGAGAGGAGCCATTGACAATACAGAAAGTGCCATGGCAAGCGCAACAGCGGTCGAAACAAACCTTTTCATAAACATCCTCCTTTGCGAACTTATATATACTATCATATCATAAAAACACACCATAGTCAAAATATTTTTAATAAAAGCTCAGCCTTTCCCGAAATACATATAAAGATTGCACTTCAACATTCCGTTATAGAGCTTACGCTTTTTATCGGCAGTCCTGCCGTAAAAGGTTTCAAAATTTTCATACGAGGTAAGAATCAGCTTTGACGCTTCTTTAAACTCGGCAAACTTACGCCCCATTTTGCCGTAAAGGCGCTCCACGCTTTTTTTATCCATCAGTCTTTCTCCGTACGGCGGATTGCATATTATAACGCCTTTTTCTGTAAAGGGTCTGACCTTTACAACGTCCGAAACGAAGAAACGCACGGCATTTTCAACTCCCGCCTTCCTTGCGTTTGAACGGGCAAGCTCCACCGCATCGGGATCTATGTCGGAGGCATATATCCTAACCTCCCTGCCGCGCTCCTCAGCTTCCCTTGCCTCTTCACGGGCGTCCGAAAAAATCCTTTTATCCATAAAACGCCATGACTCGCACTCAAACCGCCTTTTTATTCCCGGGGCAATATTGAGCGCATAGAGCGCGGCCTCAATGGGAATCGTCCCGCTTCCGCAGAACGGATCGCAAAATATCCTGTCGCCTCTCCATCGGCTTATATCTATCATCGAAAATGCCAGAGTTTCTCTAAGCGGCGCAAGGACTCCCTCGGCTCGGTATCCGCGCTTGTAAAGCGGCGCGCCGGAGGTGTCGATGTATACCGTTACAAGATCCTTCATTATGGCAAACTGCACTCTGAATAAGGGTCCCGTCTCTTCAAACCATCCTATGCCGTACTTTTCACCAAGCCTTGAAACTATGGCTTTTTTTATTATGGCTTGGCAGTCCGGCACGCTGTAAAGCTTTGACTTCAGCGAGTAGCCCTTCACGGGAAACGCGGCATTTCTGTCGATAAAATTTTCCCAAGGAAGATTTTTTACATTATCGAAAAGCTCCGTAAATGAAAAAGCGTTAAACTCTCCCATTTTAATCAGCACTCTTTCTCCGCTTCGGAGATTTATGTTTGCAAGCGCTATAGCTTCCTTATCTCCCTCAAAGCTAACCCTTCCGTCAACGACCTCCGTTGTCTCGTATCCGAGACGGCGCACCTGATGCGCCGTTATTGACTCTGTTCCGAGAGGACACGGAACAGTAAGTATATATCTTTCCGACATCTTCCGCACTCCTTTTTTTGCGGGATCAATTATCGTGTACCATTATAGGGTCATTTATCAGCTTATATTCCTTGCTCTCCGAATCGGCGTTTTCTATGTAAAACAGCCTGCCGTTCTTATAGGAAAAGGTCTTTGTCTTAATTGTCAAAAGCTCTTCCACATATCCGCCCGACGAGCGTATCTTGAGAAGTGTATTTCCGTTGTTAGCGTTTGTCACGAAAAGATAGTCGTCATCAGCGGAAAAATCGTATATCGGCGCGTTACTGAGTATGCTTCCCGTGCTTCCCGAATCCATATTGTACACCGACAGAGAGTTTCCGTCAGGCGTGTATATAACGGTTCTTCCGTATATTATAAAGTCCTTCACCTGCAAATCCATTACCTTCTCGTCTCCGCCGCCGTCAATATCGGCGCGCCATACGGTGCCGTCCGTATTCAAGTAATATAAGCTGTCCTCGGTTATGCGCGCAACCTCATAATGCACATCGGGCAGATTTGCAAATAAATCGCCGTCCTGATTAAGTATCCGCATCCCCTGCTCCGTATCCGCAAGAACCTTGTCTCCGTATGCCGCAGTAAGCCTTGCGTCCTTTGCTATTACCTCTGATCTTCCGCCCGTAATTTTCGCACGGCAGAGCCTGTTTTTCACGTCATTATAATATACATACGAATCATCGCACAATATCTGACTGTCCGCCGCCACTTTGATGTCCGGTCTTGTCACATACAGCGCTGCCGCACAAACTATTACAAGTACCGCCGCTATGGCAATTATTACAATTTTCTTCATTATATTCTCTCCTTAAATCCGTTTTACAAGCAAAAATGCTTACGCGCAAGGGTATTTTTGCGCAGCCGTCGCCGTTCTCATAAACAAAACTCGCTTTCGGATGCTTGCGATGCGCATGTTTCGCGGCTTTATAAAATCAGTATATCATTAAAATATACCCTTGTCAAACCAAACCTATATCACTTTTCCGCCTGCCGCCTTAAGCAGTCTGTTTCTTATTGCCGTCCCTATTCCTCCGTCCTCGGGCAGTTGAGCAAAAACAGTATCTATATTATCCTCATCCGCCTTTCTCAAAAGATAAAACAATCTTGCGGCATATTCCGTATCCGTTCCGCCGGCGCTGTAGAAACGCTCCGCTTTATTGAAAGGCGCGAAAGCATCGTAAGCGATTACCGCCCTTCTTCCCCCGTCGGGGACGGAAAATTTCCGCATATCCTTCACGGCAAAGACCTCCGCCTTCGGGCTGTAATGCGTATATTTCATTCCCGGGCATTTTGGCGCGTCTGCGTACTCTCCGCCGTAGACACATTCCCCGCACACGCCTTTTATATCGTCTGCCGTCACCGCGCCCGGGCGAAGTATAACGGGGACTTCCCCCGTAAGGTCAACAACGGTAGACTCTACCCCTATTGACGAATTTCCGCCGTCAATTATCATATCAACTCTTCCGTCCATATCTGCTGCCGAATGTTCGAATGTCGTCGGACTCGGACTGCCCGAAAGGTTTGCGCTCGGAGCCGATATCGGAACGCCCGAAAGCCTTATAAGCGCATTTGCCACGCTGTGGGACGGAAGCCTGACAGCTATAGTATCAAGTCCCGCCGTTACCTCCAAGGGTAAATCAGCGCGTTTTTTCAATATCATCGTCAAGGGACCTCCCCAGAACGCTTCCATCAGCTTAACGGCGTTATCCGGAATCTCCCTCGCCAGACTCTCCACCCGGCTCGGCTCCGCTATATGCGATATCAGCGGATTGTCCGACGGTCTCCCCTTTGCTATATATATTTTTTTTACCGCCTCTGTATTAAACGTATCGGCGCCCAGTCCGTAGACCGTTTCTGTCGGAAATACGACGAGTCCGCCTCTTCTTATACACTCGGCTGCCCTCTCCAAAGCTTCTTCATCGGGCGAATCCGGCGAAACCTTAATATATTCTGTCTTCATAAAGCCTTCTCCTTTGACAAATTGAATGGGAGACATGATTAGCTCCCCGTCCTCGTCAACAACCTTGCTCGCGTTTTCCGGATCGTTCTCCCAATCGCCGAACCATGCCTTAAACTTTTCCGTTTCCGTCTGCCTTTGTCCTCTCGCAGGCAAGGAGTATTTTACTTCTCCGCCGTTGTCTGAAAAGTTTTTATTATTTTCTTCGGAAAAACTGTTGACATTATTGCTGTTTTGATATATGTTATTAGTGGAAGCGGTAGCATCAGAAGCGTTTCGGACGTTAAAAGGGGGAGTTTTTACATCCTTTGTCTGATTGTCTGCCGCTTTTTCTTTATACGCAGACACGACTTCAGGAGTTCTCTTCTTTGTATCCGGTACAGCCTCTGCAATG
>CAZIBK010000045.1:0-9705 GCA_964537125.1 uncultured Oscillospiraceae bacterium | reverse complement strand
GAAAATATTCATATAATCTCGTAAAGCTCGCGGAGCGCTTCGGAGAATTTTTCGATATCGAGGTCGGAGTAGCTGATGATAAGGGTATGGTTGTATTTATTGTTCCCGTAGGAAAAGTCGGAGAGAAAAGCGGTTTTAATACCCCGTGAAAGGGCTTCCGAGCGGATAAAGCCGTCGCTTTTTTCCGTGTCGAGACGAAGAAGGAAGTGAAGCCCCGAATCCTGCTCGGAGATATGCGCTTTGGCTGAAAGAGGGCTTATGTTAATGGCGTTTATTACGGCGTTCCTTTTTGATTTATAGGAGGTCTTAAGACGCTGAAGGTGCTTTGAAAAGTAGCCCTCCGACATGAAGCGCGCAAGAGTATATTGCTCAAAGGAGGGAACGGGGCAGGAATAAAAGCTGAACATTTTTTCAAAACGCGAAAGAAGCTTATCGGGAAGCACCATATATGATATCCTTATCGACGGGGCGATGCTTTTGGTGAAGGTGTTAAAGTATATAACATGCTTAAAAGCGTCGGTTTCGCAAAGGGGCGGTATCGGACGGCCGACAAAGCGAAATTCGCTGTCATAATCGTCCTCGACAATATAGCGTTCGCCCTCGTTTGCCCATGCGAGAAGCTCCCTTCGGCGGGAAATCGGCATTACGGCGCCTGTGGGAAAATGGTGCGAGGGCGAAATGTGGACGGCGGAGGCGTGTGTTTCCTTAAGGCGGGATACGTCAAGACCGTATTCGTCGCAGTCGACGGGGATGTATTTTGTGTCAAGGCAGTCTAATATATATGAAAGCTTTTTATAGCCCGGATTTTCGAGCGCCCAGAGCGTATCGCGCCCGAGAAGAAGAATTATAAGCTCAAAAAGATGCTGAGTACCGGAGCCGATAATAATATTCTCCGATGAAACCGTTATGCCCTTTTCCTTATAAAGATGCTCCTTTATTGCCGTGCGCAAAGACTGCGCGCCCTTGGGAGTGGGCGAGGAAAAGAAAAGCTGCTTGTTTTCGCTCATCTCGCGGCGCATAAGGCGGCTCCATACGGAAATGGGGAAAAGCTCGGGGGAAGCATTGCTCGAATAAAGGTCGATATAGCAGTCCGTTTTTTCCGCGCGGACGGGCTTTTCCTCGGGAAGCGGCGGAAGAGCGGGAGACGAAATTTCAGACGCAAAGTAGCCGCTTTTTTCCCGTGAGTAAATATACCCTTCCGCAATGAGCTGAGAATAGGCGTTTTCAACAGTTATGACGCTGACCTTAAGATGCGCCGCAAGGGTGCGCTTTGAGGGGAGCTTTTCGCCGGGCTTAACGGCGCCTTGCAGTATATCGCGCTTAATCATGCGGTAAAGATATTCATACAGCGGAAGGCCTCCGCGCTCGGAAAGATCGTATGTAAGCATTGTATCTCCAATCTGGTATTAAAAATATTTCTTAAAATGAACATTTTAATATGACCAAAATAATTGTATAATACCGCTAACGATTTGTCAAGGAGGAATAATGCAACATGGAAAATTCGAGATTTGAACTCAATAAGAATCTGGCGCAGATGCTTAAGGGAGGCGTTATAATGGATGTAACCACTCCCGAGCAGGCAAGGATTGCTCAGGAAGCGGGCGCGTGCGCGGTTATGGCTCTTGAGAGAATACCGGCTGACATAAGAGCGGCGGGCGGCGTTTCAAGAATGAGCGACCCGAAGATGATAAAGGGCATACAGGAGGCTGTAACCATTCCGGTAATGGCAAAGTGCCGTATAGGTCATTTTGCGGAGGCGCAGATTCTTCAGGCTATCGAGATAGACTATATAGACGAGAGCGAGGTTCTTTCGCCTGCCGACGACAAGTATCATATCGATAAGACAGCCTTTGATGTGCCGTTCGTATGCGGCGCAAAGGATCTCGGCGAGGCGCTCAGACGGATAAACGAAGGCGCGTCTATGATAAGAACAAAGGGCGAGCCCGGCACAGGCGATGTTGTGCAGGCGGTGAGACATATGCGCATGATGCAGAGCGAGATAAGGAGACTTGTGTCAATGTCGCCCGATGAGCTGTTTGACGCGGCAAAGGAACTCAGAGTGCCGTATGACCTTGTACTCTATGTACATGAAAACGGAAAGCTTCCGGTGGTTAATTTCGCGGCGGGCGGCGTCGCAACACCGGCGGACGCGGCGCTTATGATGCAGCTCGGCGCCGAGGGCGTATTCGTGGGAAGCGGAATATTCAAGTCGGGCAATCCCGCGAAGCGTGCCGCAGCTATCGTAAAGGCTGTTACAAACTATAACGACGCAAAGCTTCTTGCTGAGCTTTCGGAGGATCTCGGCGAGGCCATGGTCGGCATAAACGAGCAGGAGATAGAGCTTCTGATGGCGGAGCGCGGAAAATAAGAGAAGGTGAAGCGATTGGCTAATGTTGCGGTGCTGGCGCTTCAGGGCGCATTTATTGAGCATGAGAAGATGCTTTCCGCGTTGGGCGCGGAGAGCTTTGAAATAAGGCAGAGAAGAGATATTGACAGAAGCTTTGACGCCCTTATTCTTCCCGGCGGCGAAAGCACGGTTATGGGAAAGCTTTTGCGTGAGCTGGAGCTGTTTGAGCCTCTTAAGGAGAGAATAGAGAGCGGAATGCCCGTTTTCGGCACCTGCGCGGGGCTTTTGCTTCTTGCGAAGGAGATTGAAAACGATCCCGGGCGGCATTTTGCGGTTATGAATATTACCGCTGTGCGCAACGCCTACGGAAGGCAGCTCGGAAGCTTTCACACCGAGGCTGAGTTCGGAAATTTGGGCGTTCTTCCGATGACCTTTATACGCGCTCCGTATATTACGGGCGCGGGCGATGGTGTGGAAATACTTGCGAGGGTTGACGGAAATATAGTTGCGGCGAGGGAGAAAAATATGCTTGTTACAAGCTTTCATCCCGAGCTGGACGATAATTTGTCGATACACAGATGTTTCCTGGATATGATAAAATAAAGACAGGCACAAATTTGCCGCACCTCAAATATACTGTAGTATGTTTTGGAGGTGCGGCAATGTTATTGGAAATTTTATGCGCTCTGTTTTCGTCGGTCTGCCTTATGGGTCATGTTTCGGGAGGGAACTTTCCCGAGCCGCTCAGCGAAAAAGAGGAGAAGGAATGCCTCGAACGGATGAAAAACGGCGACAGAGAGGCGCGCGACACTCTTATCGAGCACAACCTGCGCCTTGTAGCGCATATTGTGAAAAAGTACGCCCGTTCGGCTGATACAGACGACCTTATCTCAATAGGCACGATAGGACTGATAAAGGGCGTGGAGTCGTTTAATCCCGATAAGAATACGCGCCTTGCGACATATGCCGCGCGATGTGTGGAAAACGAGGTGCTTATGCATTTAAGGCATGAAAAAAAGTTTGCCTCTCAGGTGTCGCTCTCGGAGCCGATAGGCTTTGACGGCGAGGGCAACGAGATGAGCCTTATGGACGTACTTGCGGGCGACGGAGAGGATATATGCGAGAGGGTTGAAAAGCGCGGAAGCATCAGAAAGCTTTATCGGAACGTAAGAAACCTTCTTCAGGGACGCGAGAGAGAGGTAATAGTTTTGCGCTACGGTCTTGCGGGAGGAGAACCCATGACGCAGAGAGACGTTGCCGAAAAACTGGGTATAAGCCGCTCGTATGTGTCAAGAATAGAAAAGAAGGCGATAGGAAGACTGAAAGATAATTGACAAGAATAAGTTTAGGATTTATAATTAGATAAATGGGTGGGATAGAAAATCCCACCGAACGGGAGATGAGGATATTGAAAAAAATATTTCTTTTAATATGTGCGGCAGCGATTGTTTTATCGGGGTGCGTGAAAAGCGACACGGCGGTTGTTTTTAACGGGGACAAGACTATTGACATGACCGTCGTATATTCAATTGAGAGGAACGCCGGCGCGACGGACGAGGCGATAGAAAGCATCATCGAAAGCGCTGCCGGTCAGCTTGACGGCGCTGAGATAGGCTATGAGACGGGAAAGGACGATAATGCCTATACTATAACCGTTCCGCTTCGATTTGACAACGTGGAGGAAATGACGGGTTCCGAATATTTTAACACTTTGGCTCTGATACCGCGCTTTACCTCCGGAAACGAGGCGGGATGGCTGCACATTTCGCTTGACGATGACGGCGATTTGGAAATAGACGGTGTTATGAATTCCGAGACGCTTGGGTTTGACTCTTTTATAAATCAGGCAGGGATTGAGCCCGACAAGTTAGAGGCGCATCTTGCGGTAGAGCTTCCCGACGGGACGAGTGAGGAGTGGAGCGTTAAGGGAAACGAGGACGCGGATATAAGCTTTACGGCGGATAATATATACGGAGAGGCAAGCGGTGATTACAGCTCGTATGCGGTTATTGCGGCTGCTGCCGTTTTGGTGATAGCCATGGCGATTATTATATTGCCCAAAAAGCAGAAAAAAGAAGACAATGAACGGATTTGACGTAATAATCGAAAAAATTGCCTTTATAGGGATAATGATACTGATAGGCTTTCTGTGCGAAAAGACGGGTTATGTGAAAAACATAACGGACGGTCTGTCAAAAATAATAAAAAATATTACTCTCCCGATGATGATAATTGTGTCGGTATCGGGGAACGTGCTGAGCTCACGGGCGGCGCGGGACGGATTGGCAGTATTCGTGCTTGCGCTTATTGTAATATTGTTTATGGCGGCGGTGGGGAGCCTTACATCGAGGGCGTTTAAGCTTGACGCAAAAAAACGCGGAATACAGATATGTATGGGAAGCTTCGGCAATGTGGCGTTTTTGGGGTTTCCGCTGCTTAAGGCTTTGCTGGGCGACGAGGGCATACTTTACGCGGTGTTTTATTCGCTTGCGAACGACGGTTTGCTATGGAGCCTCGGCTTGGGGGCGATAAGCGGTGAAAAGGGCGTAAAGAAGCTTAAAAATATGCTTAACGTCTGCACGCTGTCCTATGCCGTAGGGATATTGTTGATGATATTCGGCATAAAGCTTCCCGGGGTGGTGAAGGACGCGGCGGAGTCCATAGGCTCGGCAACAACTCCGCTTTCGATGCTGTTTATCGGCGCGACTATAGCGAGGGCGGACATACCCTCCGCGCTCCGTTCGGCGCCTGTGTACATATTGATGTTTACGAAAATGGTGTTTGTGCCGTGCCTTTTGGTGTTTGTACTGGCGTTGCTGCCGGCGGGCTTCATGGGGCTTACGGCTATGACGGTGCTTGTATTGCAGGCGGCGATGCCGTCGCAGACGCTTTTTGCGATACTTGCAAACGAATACAATCTGGACGAAAAGTACGCCGTGGAGGTGATATGCGTGACGACGATTTTTTCGCTCATATCGCTGCCGTCGGTGTATAGGCTTGTAACTGTAATTTTAGGATAAGGGGTATTGATATGAAGCTGTTATTGATAAACGGACCGAATATGAACATGCTTGGAATAAGACAGCCTGAAATCTACGGGCATGACACGCTTCGGACGATAGAGGAGCTGACGGTTAAAAGGGCTGAAGAGCTTGGGTATGAGATGGACGTCTTTCAGTCAAATCACGAGGGCGCGATAATAGACAAAATACACGAGGCATACGGCGTATATGACGGGATAGTGATAAATCCCGCGGCGTACACGCATTACAGCTATGCGATTGCGGACGCGATTTCCTCCGTGGGCATACCTGCCATAGAGATACATATGTCCGATATTAAGAACCGCGAAAGCTTCAGGGCAAACTCGGTGACGCTGCCGTATTGTATCGGGCAGGTGGCAGGCTTCGGCAAGGAGAGCTATTCGATCGGCGTGGAAAGACTGGTAAAGTATTTGGAGCAAAAATAAAATCCGCGCATATAATTATCTGAGGAGATTAACGTGAAAGCTCCTTTCATGTTAATCTACGGCAGGATTAAATTCGCGTGTGCGGTTTTTTGCTCGACTGCGTTCCGCAAAAGCGTATGCGCAAATAATCTCTTGTCATTTGCTTGCCCCGCGGCAGGAGATTGAATTTGATTCCTATTTGTGCCGATGCGGGGCGGCGGAATGGAGATTATTATAAATATATGCGCATGAGCGTTGTTTCTGCTTATGAAAAGGGAGGCTTGAAGAGGGCGCTGTGCCTTGTTCTTGTCTCCCTTGCGGCTGTTGCGGCGGTATTTGTGTGGATTAACATAAAGCTGAGACCCTTTGTCACGAGCGTGACGGAGGGGTACGCAAAGATTCTCGTTTCATACACATTAAACTCCGTTGTTAAGGAAGAGCTGGAGAAAAGGGATTACGAATTTACAGACGTGCGGACAAACGGGGACGGCAGTGTTATGGCGGTAAATCTGAACGCTGTGGAAACAAACCTGCTGCGCTCGGCGCTTGCGGTCACTTTAAGAGAGAGAACAGCGGCGATGGAGGAGAAGGTGGTAATGGTACCGTTGGGAAACTTTTTGCCGTATCATTATTTCTCGGGACTTGGCCCCAAGGTGCCGATAAGGTTTCTTATTTTGTCGAATACATCGATAGAGTTTACGGACGATTTCCGCGCCGCGGGCATAAATCAGACGCTGTATACGGTGACGCTTGATATTAAGACAAGGGTGAGAATATACATACCGACAATGCAGTCAACCGTGGAAACGGAAAACAATATCCCGATTGCGCAGACACTTATAGTGGGAGACGTGCCTGACAGCTACACAAATGTGGAGGGAACGACGAGCAGCGCGCCCGACATTGTGCTTGACGCGGTAAACTGAAAGATTTTCGGTTATTTTGCGCAAAATAACCGTGATAATTGAGGGAATTTTTGATTATTATGCTTTGTCGATATTTCGGAAATAGTTCTTGACAGGGGCAATTGAAAGTATTAAAATGTAAGAAGAATATATACTGTTAGGAGTGCGGAAGAATAATGGTTGTTAGGCAGGTAATCGTGCAGAACCAGGTCGGTCTTCATGCCCGCCCGGTCACGTTTTTCATTCAGAAGGCAAATGAGTTTAAGAGCAGTATCTGGGTAGAAAAGGAGAACAGAAAGGTAAATGCCAAGAGCTTGCTCGGTGTTCTCTCGCTCGGAGTTGCGAGAGGAACGGAGATAACCTTAAGCGCCGAGGGCGTTGACGAGGCGGAGGCCTTGGAAGCGTTGGAAGAGCTTATAAATTCAAATTTTGAAGAAGTGTAAATAAAATACGGGTTTTCAGGCAGCTTTGCAAATTATGCAAAACTGCCCTTTTTAGCGCAATGGAGGGAAACTGTTGAACAGAGAAAGAATAAATTTTGACAGGGACTGGATGTTCTACGCGGGAGACATAGAGGTTCAGTATGCCATAAAAGCGGGATGCACGGGCGGAGTTACCGTGTGCGACAGGCGCAAGGACGGCGAATGGACGGAGATTGCCTACAATGACAAGGAGATAGAAATAAAGCTTGACAGGTCGCGCATAAGCCGTGTCACGCTGCCCCACGACTGGATAGTCGCGGGCAATTTTTCCAAAGAGGAGTGGGACGCGCAGGGCTGTCTCCCCACAGGGATCGGCTGCTACAGAAAGGAATTTGAGCTGCCCGAGGAATACCGCGGAAAGAGCGTTTCAATAGATTTTGACGGCATATCAAGGAACAGTACCGTGTGGGTAAACGGGCATCTGATAGGAAATCATTTCAGCGGATATTCGTCCTTCGGGTATGATATTTCCGAGTATTTGAAGTACGGCGATGAGGGGAAAAACTGCATCTTCATAAAGGTTGACGCGAGAAAGTTTGAGGGCTGGTGGTATGAAGGCGCGGGAATTTACCGCCATGTGTACCTGACGGTTACCGACAGGCTGCATGTAAAGAAGTGGGGAACGTATGTTACAACGCCGGATGTGGGCGAAAAAGAGGCGTTGGTCAGAATAGAAACCCTTATTGAAAACGCCAATGCCGAGGATTTGTCGGCAGTGTGCGAAACTACGCTGTTTGACGCGGAGGGCGGCGAGGTAGGCATGGCGTCGGCGGAGTTTTCCGTTGAAATGCTGGGCGAGGAAAAAATCGTCCGGACCTTTAGGGTTAAAAATCCGAAGCTTTGGGATATTGACGCGCCGTATCTTTACACGGCGGAGACAATTATCATGCAAGAGGGCAATGTTTCAGATACATATACTACGCCCTTCGGAATAAGAACGGCTGAATTTACAAAGGAAGGCTTCTTCTTAAACGGCAGACATGTGGATATAAAGGGAACGTGCAATCATCAGGATTTTGCCGGAGTAGGCATAGCGCTGCCCGACAGCATAAACGAGTTTAAGATAAGAAAGCTTAAGGAGATGGGCTCAAACGCGTACCGCTGTTCGCATCATCCGCCTACGCCGGAGCTGCTTGACGCCTGCGACAGGATAGGTATGCTCGTCATGGACGAAAACAGAAAGCTTGACTGCACACCCCGAGGGACAGAGGATCTTCGCTCGCTTATACTGCGCGACAGAAACCACCCGTCGGTGGTTATCTGGTGCCTCGACAACGAGGAGGTCATTTTGGGAACGGTAAGCGCAAAGCGAATTGAGACAAAGCTTCGGAACATTGTCCGCAAGACGGATCCCACGAGACCGACTACCGTTGCCATGAATCACGGCTGGAACGAAAACAATTATCAGGAGTGCGTTGACATTATGGGCTATAACTACGGTCAGCGCGGCGATCAATATATAAAGGATCTTGAAAATTATCCCGACAGGATGATAATATGCACCGAGAGCACAAGCAGCACGACTACCCGCGGTATATACAAGGAGGACGAGGTTCGCGGATATTGTTCGTCGTATGAGACGCATCTTGCGCCTTGGTGCTGCACTCACGAAAGGTCGTGGATAGACTACAAGAATAATCCTCGTCTTACGGGTATATTTGTGTGGACGGGATTTGACTACCGCGGAGAGCCTACGCCCTATGCGTGGCCCTGCATAAACTCCCATTTCGGAATTATGGACACATGCGGTCTGCCGAAGGACGCGTATTACTATTACAAGTCTGTATGGACAGACGAGCCTACGGTGCATTTCCTGCCACACTGGGATTTGAAGGAGGAGGGCGAAAAGGTGGTTGTGAGAGTATTCTCCAACTGCGATTCGATTGAGCTTGTTTTAAACGGGCGCTCTCTCGGCGAGAAGGAAATGGTTAAGTACGCCCATGTGGATTTTGAGGTCGGGTTTGAAAAGGGCGAGATAAAGGCAATAGGCAAAAGGAACGGCAAAGCTGTCTGCGAGATGGCGAGGAAAACCTCAAAGAGCGCGAAGCGCGTTGTGCTTGAGCCTGACAGAACAAGTGTAAAGCCCGACGGATGCGACGCGGTCGTGGTTTACGCTTTCATTTACGATGAGGACGGAAACGTAATTCCCTATGCCGATAACGAGGTAAATTTCGCGGTTTCGGGCGGAGCGGAAATAATCGGCGTGGGCAACGGCGATCCCTCGAGCCACGAGCCTGACAAGGCGGAAAAGAGACGCGCGTTTTCGGGAGCGTGTATGGTTATTATACAGTCAAACGGAAAAAAGGAAGATATAGTTCTCACAGCGAGGTCGAACGGGCTTGAGCCCGGCAGCGTGACGGTAAAAATTGAAGAGCAATAAAAAATCCCCGATGCTTGGGACGCAGGGGCAACAAAAAAGATACAGGCTGATAATCCTGTATCTTTTTTGTTGCCGGCTCAATCGTCGGAGCTTGATATTTCGATATCCCCGTTATCGCAGTTGACGGTGATAAAGCTGTC
>CAZIBK010000044.1:0-9791 GCA_964537125.1 uncultured Oscillospiraceae bacterium | reverse complement strand
ATAGGGCGTTGACTGATACACAAAATAGTTCAGCCAATTGGAATACAAAAGATTTGCGCCCGAACGCCATTTACATACGGGCGCTTTGGCGTCGTCATCATCGGGGAAATAATTTTTGGGAATACTTATGGGCAGTCCCGCCTCCTTATCACGTCTGTACTCATCGTTTAAGGTATTCACATCATACTCCGAGTGACCTGTAATAAACACCTGTCTTCCGCCGTTTGTGGAAATTGCGTAAACGCCCGCCTCCTCGCTTTCCGCGAGGATTTTAAGCTCCGGCGTCCTTTCGATTTGTTCGCGGCTTACGGTTGTGTGGCGGGAATGAGGCGCCCAGAACACATCGTCAAAGCCTCTGAACAGAATTGAGCCTTTATGCGTCACCTCGTGGGGAAATACACCGAACAGCTTCTCCGGCAGAGGCTTTTTCTCTATGCCGTAGTGGTAATATAGTCCTGCCTGCGCGCCCCAGCAAATGTGGAAGGCGCTCTGCACATGGGATTTGCTCCACTCCATGATTTCGCACAGCTCGTTCCAATAATCCACCTCTTCAAAGGGCATCTGCTCCACCGGAGCGCCGGTGATGATAAGCCCGTCGTAGAACTCCTCCCTTATTTCATCGAAGGTTTTATAAAACGCAAGCATATGCTCCTTGGCTGTATGCCTCGGCGTTCTGCCGCGAACGGTAAGCAAGTACATTTCAATTTGAAGAGGCGTATTTCCGAGCAGGCGGGCAAGCTGTGTTTCCGTTGCAATTTTTGTCGGCATCAGATTGAGAATAAGTATACGCAGCGGACGTATATCCTGCTTTGACGCCCGCTCAATATCCATGACAAAAATATTCTCCTGCTGCAAGGTTTTTGCCGCCGGCAAACCGCCGGGAATTTTGATAGGCACTTTTCACACCTTCTTTGCCATATCGACCGGATAAAAAGCTCCGGCACAGACTTCTGCACCGGAGCGTATGCCTTTCATTTATTTTACTGCCGCAAAGCCTTTTTCCAAATCGGCAATAATATCGTCAATATGCTCCGTACCGATGGACAGGCGAATCGTATTCGGCTTTATTCCCTGATCCAAAAGCTCCTCGGGAGACAGCTGAGAATGAGTTGTCGTTGCCGGATGAATTACAAGCGACTTAACGTCGGCAACATTGGCAAGCAGCGAGAAGATTTCAAGATTATCGATAAATTTGTGAGCTTCCTCCTGTCCGCCCTTTATTTCAAATGTGAATATAGATGCGCCGCCGTTGGGGAAGTACTTCTTGTAAAGCTCGTTCTGGGGATGATCCGGAAGAGACGGATGATTTACCTTCTCAACCTGCGGATGGTTTGCAAGATATTCGACTACCTTCTTTGTGTTCTCGGCATGGCGGTCAAGGCGAAGGGAAAGCGTTTCAACGCCCTGCAGGAGAAGGAACGCGTTAAAGGGCGAAATTGCAGCGCCTGTATCGCGAAGCAATATTGCGCGGATATATGTTACGAACGCCGCCGGACCCGCCGCGTCGACAAATGATACTCCGTGGTAGCTGGGATTGGGCTCCGAGATGGGGGCATACCTGCCCGACGCCTTCCAGTCGAACTTACCGGAATCAACTATGATGCCGCCGAGGGTTGTCCCGTGACCGCCGAGGAACTTTGTTGCCGAATGAACAACTATATCCGCGCCGTGCTCAATGGGACGGATAAGATACGGCGTGCCGAAGGTATTGTCTATTACAACGGGGATACCGTGGCTGTGAGCAATCGCGGCGATTGCGTCAATATCCGGAATATCGCTGTTGGGGTTGCCGAGTGTTTCAAGATAAATAGCCTTTGTGTCGGGACGGATTGCGGCTACCACCTCTTCAAGGTTATGCACATCCACAAATGTAGTCTCTATTCCGTAGAGCGGGAGAGTGTGCGCAAGAAGGTTAAAGCTTCCGCCGTAAATGGTCTTCTGCGCAACAATATGTTCGCCCTTTTGGGCAAGAGCCTCGATAGTGTATGTTACCGCCGCCGCGCCGGATGCCAGAGCCAATGCCGCAACGCCGCCTTCAAGCGCGGCAACTCTCTTTTCAAGAACCTCCTGAGTGGAGTTTGTAAGTCTGCCGTAAATATTGCCCGCGTCCGTAAGACCGAAGCGCGCCGCCGCGTGGGCGGAATTTCTGAATACATAGGATGTTGTCTGATAAATCGGCACCGCTCTCGCGTCTGTCGCGGGATCGGGCTGCTCCTGTCCCACATGAAGCTGTAATGTCTCAAATTTATAGTTGCTCATTCTGCTAACCTCTTTCCTTATATTTGTCTGTATTATACTATCCGAAGCTTCATTTGTCCAATACGCTTTAATTATACTCTGTAATAGGTTTAAGCTATAACCAAGACCGCCGCCAAAAAAATCCGAGGCTGCAAAGCGCCGGATTTTTTGGCGGCGGTATAAGTCAATCGCGTCACTTACACAGGCTGTATATGGCTCTTGCGTAAATTTTGGCTGTATCGATAAGGGTTTTAATATTTATATGCTCGTTTGCGCCGTGCATATTGTTTTCCTCGCCCGGCATCTCCGCTCCGAAGGCAACTCCGCCGTCAACCGTGTGAAGATACGTCGCTCCGCCTTCGGCTATACATCTTCCTTCCCTTCCCGTCACAGAGCTGTAACAGTCAAGAAGGGTTTTTACAAAATCGCTGTCCGAGGGGACAAGATGTCCCTCCATGGCGTGAATGAAGCTTATTTCAAACCCGAGCGGCAAAAGCCTTTCATTCACAATCGACTTAACGGCGTCAAGCTTAACCGTTGCGGGAAAGCGAATGTCTATCCCGCCCGTCAACGCGCCGTCCCTCGCGTCAAAAATGCTCAAAAGCGCTGTAAGCGCGCCCGATTCCTCATCGCGCATTTTAAGCCCCGCGTGTTCTCCGTTGCCCTCGCCGTAGGGGAACAAAGCGTACACGGCTTTAACCGCGTCAATAAGTCCGCCCGCGGGAAGCTCCGCCGACAGTATAATCTTTATAAGCCCCGTCAAAGCGTTATCGCCCTTTTCAGGGGTGGAGCCGTGTGCCGAAACGCCCCTTGCCTCTATCTTAACGCCGTCCCCGCAAGGGATAATCTCCGTTTCAAGGGAAACAGCCGCCTTTTTTACCGCGCTCTCCGCCCTGTCGGGGGAAATGCCCGATATAACAGCCTCCGCCTTGTCGGGAACCGCGTTTACAACGCTTCCCGCCTTGATACTTACAAGCGGCGCTCCCGCCGACTGCTCGTATGAACCCTTAAACTCAATCTGGCAAACGCCCTTTTCAATGTTTATGACGGGGAACTCCCCATCGGGAGAGAGCATCATCTTCGGCAAAGCCCATTTGTTCCTGTAATATTCAAGGTCAAGCATACCGCTCTCCTCGTCGGAGCCGAACAAAACCCGCACATTTTTTGAAAGGGCGATATTATTTTCCTTCAGCGCCTTCACCGCGTAAAGGGCTGCCACGGCAGGGCCCTTGTCGTCGATTGCTCCCCTGCCGTACAGCGCATCGCCCTTTCTGACAAGCTCAAAGGGGTTTGTGTCCCAGCCGTCGCCCTCGGGAACAACGTCTAAGTGCGCTATTACGCCGAGAGATGTTTCCTCCTCGTTATAATTGCACTCAAGCATATAATTCTCACGGTTTTCGCACGAAAGCCCCGCGTTTTCCGCCAAACGCTCCATTTTGCCGAGAGCCTCGGCACACGCCGCGCCGAAGGGCTTTCCCTCCTCCGCTTCGCCGCGCTTGCTCGGAACCGATACCAAAAGCGCAAGATCCGCGATAATATTTTCGGTATTGTCATCCAGATATTTATCAATCACTGAAAAATCCACAGTTGTTTCCTCCAAAATCAGCCCTTCAAGCCGTTACCGTAAAGCTTGCAGGCAACATAATGCCCTCCGCCGATATCCTCAAGCACGCTTTCGTACTTCTCGCATCCGTCGGTGCGCTTAAAGCATCTTGAGCAGAAACGGCACCCCTCCGGCGGATTTATCGGCGTGGGAACATCGCCCTCAAGGATTATTCTCTCCCGCCTTTCCTCGGGGTCAACCGACGGAATTGCGGACAAAAGCGCCTGCGTGTAGGGATTCAGCGGATTGTTGTAAAGCTCGTTCTTGTCGGCAACCTCCATAAGCTTACCCAAATACATTACGCCGACTCTGTCGCTGATATGCTTTACCACGTTAAGACCGTGGGCGATGAAAAGATATGTCAAGCCGAACTCGTCCTTTAAATCGTCGAGAAGGTTTAAAACCTGCGCCTGAATGGACACGTCAAGCGCCGAAACAGGCTCGTCGCAGATAATGAGCTTCGGACTTACCGCCAGCGCTCTGGCAATGCCCACTCTCTGCCGCTGACCGCCCGAAAACTCATGGGCGTATCTGTTCCTCTGATGATTTGCCAAGCCGACGCAGTTTAAAAGATAATTTACCCTTTTCTCTATTTCATTTTTCGGGCAAAGCTTGTTTACTATTATCGGCTCGGCGATAATATCGCCTATTGTCATACGGGGATTGAGGGAGGAATACGGATCCTGAAATATAAGCTGTATATCCTTACAGTATGCCTTTCTCTGCCTCGGCTTCAAGGCTGTAAGCTCCGTGCCGTTGAAGAAAATCTTCCCGCCCGTGGGCTTGTAAAGATTTACTATCATCTTTCCGATAGTGGATTTCCCGCAGCCCGACTCGCCCACAAGACCGAACGCCTCGCCCTTGTATATCTTAAACGAAACATCGTCTACCGCCTTCAGCAGCGCGGTCGGACGTCCGAAAAAGCTTCTTTCCGCAACAAAATGCTTGGTAAGACCCTGTACCTCTAAAAGAACTTCTTTTTCAAGCATCATTCGTTGTCCTCCGTTTCTTCGGAATATAAAAAGCATCTTACCATTCTGCTGCCGTCCGGCAGATTTATGAGCGCCGGCATTTTTTCCCTGCACCTTTCCATGCAGCTCTCGCATCTGTCGGCAAAGGCGCAGCCCTTCGGAAGATTGGTGGTGTCCGGCACCATGCCCTTTATCATATAAAGGCGTTCCCTGTCCTCGTTAAGCTTCGGAATAGATTCGATAAGCCCCTTTGTGTACGGGTGCTTCGGCGAAGCGAAAAGCTCGTCCACTCCCGCCTGCTCCACAACGCGGCCGCAGTACATAACAACCACCCTGTCGGCTGTTTCCGCAACCACGCCGAGGTCATGGGTAATCAGCATTACCGCCATTCCTATTTCGTCTCTCAGCTTATTTATAAGGTCAAGTATCTGCGCCTGAATCGTAACGTCAAGGGCAGTGGTGGGCTCGTCCGCAATCAAAAGCTCCGGACTGCAGCAAAGAGCCATTGCGATCATAACTCTCTGCCGCATACCGCCCGACATCTGATGCGGGTAGTCGTTGACTCTCTGCTCCGGTGAGGGAATCCCCACCATTCCGAGCATTTCCACGGCGTGCTTCATAGCCTGCTTTTTATTCATTCCCGTGTGCGTGCGGATAGATTCGCAAATCTGATCGCCGATCCTTTGAACGGGGTTTAAGGAGGTCATCGGCTCCTGAAAAATCATCGATATCTTATCCCCTCGGATAGACCTCATTTCCTTTTGGGTTTTCTTTCTCAAATCCTCTCCGTTGAAAAGGATTTCTCCGTTCGCCACATTTCCCGGCGATCTGATAAGCCCCATAACAGACAGCGATGTAACGCTTTTTCCGCTTCCCGATTCGCCGACAATTGCCAGAATCTCGCCCTTGTCCACCTTAAAGCTCACGTCGTTAACAGCCTTTACTATTCCTCTTTTAACTTTAAATTCGGTTTTAAGGTTTGAAACCTCAAGCAGCATATTCCAAAAACCTCCTTAGCTTCTCGACTTCGGGTCAAGGGCGTCCCTCAGACCGTCTCCGAAAAGATTGAACGCCAAAACCGCCAGTGTTATCGCAAGTCCCGGGAAAATCAGCATATGCGGATATACAAGAATCATGCTTCTCACTCTTCCGAGCATATCGCCCCATTCGGCAGTCGGGGGCTGAACGCCGAGACCGAGGAAGCCGAGCGCGGCGGTATCGAGTATCGCGCTTGAAATTCCGAGCGTTGCCCTTACGACAATCGAGGATATGACGTTTGGCATAATATGATGAAATATAATTCTCAAATCCGAGCTGCCTATAACTCTGGCAGCTGCTACATAATCGTTTTCCTTTGCCGACAGAATCGCGCTTCGTATAATTCGGGCGTATTCCGGGATAGATACTACGCCTATTGCGATTATTGCCTTGTCAATGCCCTTTCCCAGAGCCGCCATAAGCGTTATCGCCAAAAGTATGGACGGAATGGAAAGCATTATATCCATAAGCCGCATGATAACCGAGTCGAGCATTCCGCCGAAATAGCCCGCCACAGAGCCGAGAACCGTTCCGATAACAAGGGAAAACGCCACCGCGGCTATACCTACAAAAAGCGACACTCTTGTACCTACTATGATACGGCTGAAAATGTCTCTCCCGAGATTATCGGTGCCGAACCAGTGCGCGGCGGAGGGAATCTGATTTGCTTCCGCCATCATCTGCTTATTGGGTTCATAGGGAGTGATAAAGGGGCCGATAATCGCAATAACGACCAAAAATATAATGACAAAAAGTCCGAAAAGGGCGGCCTTGTTTTTCTTAAAGGCGTCCCACATGGACTTAAGCCTTGATTCGGGCTTTTCAATGGCATCCGAATTGTTTTTTCCCGCCATGCTCCTATCCCTCCTTCTTTCCGTATTTGATACGGGGATCCAAAAACGCGTAAATTACATCGACAATCAAATTCATCAGAACGAATATTGTCGCTATAATCAGCACCACAGCCTGAATTACCGGGAAATCGGACTTTGTTATACATTCCACCGTATAGCTTCCTATTCCGGGCCAAGCAAATACCGTTTCCGTCAGCACGGCTCCGCCCAGGAGGGCGCCGAACTGAAGACCGATAACCGTAACTATGGGCATGAGCGCGTTTCTCAGCGCGTGCCTTACGATTACCCTTCCCTCGCTTAAGCCCTTGCTCCTTGCGGTTCTGATATAATCCTGATTAAGGGTGTCGAGCATGCTTGACCTTGTCATACGCGAGATAATCGCAAGGGTATAAAGCGCAAGCGTACAGCCGGGAAGTATTATGTGCCAAAGCGCGTCCTTAAACGCCGCAAAATCTCCCGTCAAAAGAGTGTCGATAAGATAAAGCCCCGTTATGCTGTCGGGACGGAGCATTGGGTCTATCCTGCCGGAGGCGGGGAGCCAGCCCAGAATCTTAACGAACAGAATGATTAAAAGTATTCCCAGCCAAAATATGGGAATTGACACTCCCACAAGAGACAGCGCCATACTCATATTATCTACAATGCTGTTTTTCTTAACCGCGGCCAGAACGCCTATCGCAATACCGAAAAGCGAGGCGACGATTATGGCGAAAATCGCTATTTCAAGCGTTGCCGGGAATCTATCGGCTATTTCCTGAATTACCGGGTTCTTGGTGTAATAGCTTGTCCCGAAATCGCCGACAAGAGCGCCCTTGACAAAGTCTATATACTGTACTGCAACAGGCTTGTTCAGCCCGTTCGCCTCTCTCCACTCATACATCGACTGCTCGGTAGCGTGCTGCCCCAAAACAACGGGAGCCGGATCCGGCGCGCATACCCTCAAAAGAAAGAACACTATAATCGACACACCGATCAGAACCGGAATAAGCATGAGCAGTCTTTTAATAATGTATTTTACCATTTAAAAAACCCTTTCCTGTCTTGTCCTGTAAAAAGCAAATGCCTTGATTTATCGGTTTTGTTTTCAGTATCTTATCAAATGCCGAAAACAAACCCGATAAAAAACAAGAACGGCAAACGCGCAAAGGGGGCATGCAATAAGCCCCCTTGCATATTTGCCGTCTTTTTTTCAGATTATTTCAGATTATGCGTCCTTAGTCACTTTGTAAAGACTGACTGTTGCGGTGCAGTGATACTGGAAGTCGTGAATGTTGGAGCGGCATGCTGTAAGATCCTGCTGGTGTGAAATGGGAAGCCAGATAGCTCTGTCGGCTACAAACTGCTCCATCTCGGCATAGAGAGCGTTTCTCGATTCGCCTGCGGGTTCCTCAACCGCTTTGGCTATCATCTGAACATACTCTTTATAAGCGGCAGCATCGTCCGCGTCTGTCGCAAGGTTAAATCTTGCAACGTTCATTCCGGCATTTGTATCACTCATGAGGTTCATGAAGTTATCGGGGTCGCCGTTATCTCCGCTCCAGCCGTAGAAGCAGATATCATAGTCGCCGCCGATGGTTCTTTCCTTATATGTTGTCCAGTCGTAGGAGTCAATTGTCATTTCAACGCCTACCTCCTGGAGATATCCCTGAACAGCCTCTGCAAGAGTCTGTCCCGTAACCGTGTTATAAGGTCTGGGATTTGTATATGTGATCGCGTGTACGCTTGTTACGCCCTTCTCCTCAAGAGTCTTTTTGGCGGTCTCGGGATCATACGAAACCTGTGCAACGGAATCGCTGTATCCGGGAACGAATGTGGGAAGAACCGTTGTAGCCTTTTCCGCGTAGCCGCTGTAAAGAGCGCTTACGAGCTCGTCTACGTTTATAGCCTGAGAAAGGGCGATTCTTGTATCCTTGTCAAGTCTTTCGACATTGTAAGCCAAATAGTTTACGTTCATGCCGGGAGTCTTGTTTACCGTGATGTTGGAGTCAGCCTCAAGCTGAGCAATCTGGTTTGTGTCAATACCGTCGATTATATCAACGTTGCCTGTCTGGAGCTCGATAATCTTCGTGGAAGCGTCCTTGATGGTTCTGATAACTATATTCTTTGTCTTAGCCTTGCCTTCCTCGTTCCAGTAATCATCGTATGCAACGAGCTTAACATCCTGATCCTTATCCCACGAAACGAACTTATACGGACCCGTACCTACGGGATTGTTCATAAGGTCGCCTTCCTGAGCGGCAGTCGGGCTAACCATGGGAGCGCCGAATACCATTGCAAGGTTTGCAAGGAAAGGTGTGGAGGGCTGAGAAAGAGTAATCTTTACGGTGTACTCGTCAACAACCTCGCAGGAGGTAACATAGCCCCATACGAAATCGGCGTATGTCATATCCTCTGTTTTGTTGATAGTGTTTCTCTCAACATTGAACTTTACGGCTTCAGCGTTAAAGTCCGTACCGTCGTGGAACTTTACGCCCTCCTGAAGGTAGAAGGTGTATTCAAGTCCGTCGTCGGAAATGCTCCAATCCTTCGCAAGGCAGGGGAGAACCTCGGTGGAGTCGTCCGCATACTTTAAAAGTCCCTCGTAAATCTGCTTTGTTACCTTTGCCGACTCGCCGTCGTCAACGATCTGCGGGTCAAGCCCTCTCGGATCCGCGCCCTGCGCGTACACAATAGTGTCGGCAAGAGAGGAACCTGTCGTAGCATCTTCCCCTTGCTCGGAGCCCTTATTGCCGCATCCTGCCATAAGGGATACCGACATTGCCAGCGCAAGTACGCCGCATAACAATTTCTTCATAATCTTTCTTCCTTTCAGGTCAACAAACAAAAAAGCGCGCGGTATAAGACATGTGCAATAATACGCCAATAGTCTGTTCCGAGCACCCTTGCCTGCTTTCCCATGTTTTTTGCTATACATTATTCATATAGCGCTTTTATTATAGCACACATTTTTTCAACATGCAACAGTTTTTTTCGCAAATATTCATTAAATTAAGGCATAAACGGCATAGAATAAATATATTTTCCGTAAAATTCTTCCGTAAAATCCGCAAGGCTTCGTCGTAAACCGAACCCGAAGCTTTTTCCGCG
>CAZIBK010000043.1:0-9885 GCA_964537125.1 uncultured Oscillospiraceae bacterium | reverse complement strand
GGGAGCGGATTTTCCGCTCCCAATTTTATTCGCTGTCCGTTGCCGCCAATGTGAGGCTTATTTTAAGGTTGCCGTTTAAGGTTCTCAGTTCGTCAAGCATTTCTTTTTCGCTTGCGCCGTTTTTCATCCTCACCGAAAAATTGAGCTCAAAAAGCGTACCGAGGTCTATATTCATGACCTTGCGGAGGGAGTAGCTTTCGCAGTATTTTTCAAGCACGGGGTCAAATTTTCCCTCATAATTCAAATCCTCGGGGATAACCACCTTCAGCTTCTTTGCCGTGCCGGAGGGCGCGAAAATGTTAAGCTTTATAAGAATGATAAGGAATATGCTGAGAAGCAGAACGCCTGCCACCGCATAGGCATACGCGCCGGCGCCCACCGCAAGCCCCGTCGCCGTTGCGAAAAACACAAAGGCTATATCCTTCGGGTCGCGCAGTGCCTCGCGGAAGCGTATGATGGAGAGCGCGCCGCCCAGCGAAAATGCCCGCGCAACGTTGCTTCCGATTATCATTATTACAATTGCTATAAGAGAACACAGCATGACAAGCGTCACTATAAAGGATTGAGAATAATCTCCGTCCGTATGCACGAACTTATATACTCCCGCAATCACAACGCCGAGTATAAAGGACAGTACTACCACGAGCAGCTCATCCAAAATGCCTGTTTCGCCGAAAGTAAAAATCGACTGTAAATTAAACAACATATTTTTCCCTCTTCTCTTTTATAATCAGATTGGCGTATTCCGCGCCGTATTTTGAAAAACGGGTCTTTCTCGCGTCCGCCTCGCTCAGAAGGCGCGCCAGCCAAAGCGGAACGCTTCTGTCCACCTTTACCTCCATGATAATCCTGTCATCCGGGAGAACCGGTTCTCCGTAGGCTCCGAGGCGGAGGTCAAGGTCGTACCGCCTTGCGCGGATATCGGTATCAAATGTGACCCTCAGGTCGCCGTCGGCGGGGTCGGTACCGAAAAACGCCTCGCGGTCATAGCATAGGACAACCTTCGGATAAAGCTCATTTTCATGGGCTATAACGTCAAGCTCCCTTATGACCTGCGGTTTTATGATATCGCTCTGCGGAACCTCCGTATGCTCCATGAGGAAGGGATTTACGTCGTCTATGTACATGAGCGAACGCCGCTTGTTGACAAGACCGCCCACCTTCTTCTTTATTTCGAGGAACGCCGTCGGAAGCTTAGGATCGTAGCTTCTCAGCCGTATTTTATAGCGGTAATAATCCTGATGCTTTATTCCCGCCGAGACAAGGTCGTTTGTCGGCGTGTCGTAATAGAGATTCATTATACTGTAAAGTCTGCCGCCGATGTTATATTCGTCGGTCCGCATCCTGCCGCCGAAAGACGAACGGATAAAATCGCGCTGTTTTGCCGTTATTATAAATTTCAGCTCATAACGGCTGAAAACGGTTTTTACACCCATGCACTCACCCCCTCCTTTGTAAAATATACCGAGCCTTTGTTACGGCTTTGTTACGACTGTTCTAAAATCATGTGAAATTTGAAATAATATAGTCAATGTATCCCGCGACGGGGTCAACGGAGGTGTAAATGTACAGCATCCTCGAGCCGACCACATCCTCAATTTCGTTGAAAATGATTTTCCCGCCGTCAAACATAAAATCAATGCCCGCGTAGCCTATGTCAAAAAGGGAGATGATTTCCCCGACCTTTTCCTCCTCCTCGCTCGAAAGCCTGTAGCTTCGGGCTTCGCCTCCGAGGCAGAAGTTACTGCGGAAATCCTTTTCCGAGCGGCGGAGCATTGCGGCGATAATTTTATTTCCGATAACGTAAACCCTCAAATCCTTTCCCAAATCCGACACGGGGCGCTGTGCAATACATTTTTCCGTAACCCTTTTCCGATAGGCGAGGTATTCATCATATGTTTTAACCATGCACACATCCCGTCCGCCCTTGCCGCAGGCAGGCTTCAAGACAATAGGATAAAAGGGCGGCGTGAAGGAGTCCGTCACAAAGAATGTCTCGGGCGTTTCCACTCCATGCGCCGAGAGATAGCGAAAGGTTTCCGCCTTATCGTTCGCGACGCGCGACAAAAACGAATTGTTGTAGACCTTAACGCCCATTTTCTCCAGCCGTTCCGAAAGGCTCGGACGCATGACACGGACTATCGCGGCGTCGGGCAGTTGGGAAAAGTCGATTCCGTCCTCAATTATAACAAGCTTTATATCCGCCTTTCTGAGGGCGCATTTTTCAAAATAAAAATTTATGTACCGCTCGTTTCGCAATGCCTCTGTTTTGTCATAAATGAGCCAAAGCTTCATTTCAGCGCTCCTTTTATATACTCAAATATTTTATCCGCCACATTTATGCCCGTGCAATCAAGAATATTTTTAATGTGCGCGTTTGAATTTACCTCGCACAAAAGGGGACCGTCCTTCCCGAAAAGAAGGTCTGCTCCGCCGAAATCAAGCCCCAAAAGCTCCGCCGCGCGCACGGCGAGCCTCTTTTCCTCAGCCGACGGATTATACGGGCGCATATTTCCGCCCATGGTTACGTTGGCACGGAAATCGGAGTCGGATATTCGTTCCATGGACGCCACCGCTTCGCCGCCGACCACGTTTATCCTCACATCGTGACCCTCCGACTCTTTGATAAATTCCTGAAATATCATCTGCTTGGGACTTATTGAGTTTGCAATGTCCACCGCGTCCTCAAGGTTGTCCGCCTTGTACACCTGGCATCCGAAGGAGCCGTAGCTTTCCTTTATCACAAGCGGGAAGCCCAGCTTTTCCGCGGCGTTGGCTGTAAATTCCGCCAGATCGCACCGTGAGAACGCCAGCGGCGCAATTACCGTTTTCGGCATGGGGATTCCGCTTCCCGACAAAATTGCGTGGGTAAGCCCCTTGTTGTCGCAGGCGGCGATTGCCGACGAAGAGTTAAAAACCCTGCAGCCGAGAGCTTCAAGCATTCGGCAAAGGGAAACGTCCTTATCCCAGAAAAGCACAAAATCGGTATCGGGAAGCGGCGCTTCGCCGCACACCGTAAGCTGCGCGAGAAGCTCCGCGTTCGTTTTCACGTCAAGCGTTATCCCGTTCCTTTTTGCCGATTCCGTCAAAAGGCGCGTCATTGAGCTGAATTTTTCGGTATTAAGATAATGATTTACCACAAGCAATGCCATGCTTATCATTCCGTTTCATATTTTATCCGCTTTCATTTATTATACGCCGTTTCACTCCGTTTTTCAATCCTTTTTACAAAAAGAACAGCCCTTGCAGATTTTGCATTTTTCGCCGAATATTTTTTTCAATGTCCTTGCGAGGGGCGATGAGGACGGCGGCAGGTGCAGTATAACCCTTTCGGGTGCGGCTGCTATAAGAGCCGATATTGCAAGATCCTCATCGTTTGCGCCTCGGCTTTGCGAATATTCGTAAAATTCCGATTCGTATTTCTCGGTAATGTCGCGCTTAAAGCGGTTGCAGAGACGGACAGAGCCGTCCTTCCAAAGAACATGCACCGTTTTTTCCATGCACGGGCGCGAGGATATAAATATCGAAAGAAGCTCGACAAATTCCTCGTATTCCTTTTCGGCAAAATATCGCTCTGCCGCATTTGAAGCTATTGCCTCGGCATAGCCTCTGAGCTCCTTAAGGCGGAAATCCGCGAAGCCTCCGGGGTTTACGCTTTTTTCCTCGGCAAGATATTCTTCGAGCTTTTTTCTGACTGCCGCCTCGCGCTCGGCAAAGGAGGGATATTCTCCCTCTCCGTCCTCCGCTTCGAGGCGGCGGGCTATATTTTCTATCTCATCTATTTCCCGTCTTTCGAGAAAAGAGTAATTCAGCTCTATACTGCGCTCTATCAGCTTCGGTTCATACTCATCCATTATGACAGCGCTTATTTCACGGGCAAATTCCTCTTTGTCGGTATCCTCCGAAACTGTGTAAAGAGAATTATATCTCGTGCATATCACCTCCCGATAAAGCTATTATTCCACCCCCGGCACAGCTTTTATTCGCACATGACGGCGCACAGAGAGCCGAAATCAAAAAGCGGCGCGTCGGAATCCGCTTCCGCATTTATCCCGTACCTTTGAAGAAAGGCTTTTATCCTGCCGCCGTCGGGATGGCGGTCAACGCTTCCCGCCGTTACAAGCGTGCGGGGGTTTTTCATATACGCCGCGCCGCCGAAAAAGCCGTTTGCATAGCCCGGCAGAAGAACGGCGTCATTCGTTATCAAAAGAGTATCTATTCCCTCTTTTTCCGCCGCGCGGCAGAAGGATATATCGGCGCTTATTGCCGCCGTCTCCGTTACGGGGCAGACGGAGCATTTCGCGTAGCCCTGCTTTATATCGACTATTTTATACCCCCTTTTCTCCGCTTCGGAGAGCAGTATCCCGTCTGCGGCGGACGCATTGCAGAAAAGCTTTTTTCCGACCGGCGCTACATTATATGCGCAATCGGCAGGGTAGTGCATGTCAAGACGTGTCCCTCCCCGAATAACGGTCAGCCCCGTGCCCGAAAAAGCGCGGACGTAATAATCGTACGCCTCGGGCGCCGCGACAGCCGCTCCGCCGCCAAGGTAGCATATTGTAAGGTCCGTATGTGTTCTGATGCCCTCGGGAAGGTTTGCTTTCCCGTACGGCGCGATTACCCGTCCCCGCGCCTTTCGCGCCGAAACCGATAATGTTATATTTCCCTCGGGAAGATACGGTATTTCGATAAACCGCTCCATTTTACAGTCCTCCTTGTATTTTTCCCTTTACAAAACGCTGTTTTTATGATAAAATTAAAAAAACTCGGTACATATTTTTTATTGTAAATATTTTCCGTAGGTCAGGTGATGAGAATATGCTTACAAACGAAATAAAAGCGCTGGCGGACAATTACGAAGACGCG
This sequence comes from uncultured Oscillospiraceae bacterium, assembly GCA_964537125.1. Taxonomy (GTDB): domain Bacteria; phylum Bacillota; class Clostridia; order UMGS1883; family UMGS1883; genus CAZIBK01. The sequence goes on along the minus strand of CAZIBK010000043.1, from coordinate 5,019 downwards.
GCGATTTCCGTAAGGAGGATGCTCCACAGGATTCCCGAAACGGAATTTGAGGAATTTAAGACCTCGGGCTATATCGCCTCTGTGCTTGACACGCTGTCCATTCCGTACAGGCGGGGCTTTGCGGGCGGCACGGGCATTTGCGCCGCAATATCGGGCAAAGAAAGAGGGCGCTGCGTGGCGATCCGCGCGGACATCGACGCCCTCCCCGTAACGGAGGAAACACATCTGCCCTTCGCCTCCGAGCACGAGGGGAAAATGCACGCCTGCGGACACGACGCGCACGCGGCGATCGCTCTTTGTACCGCCTTTATTTTAAACGAACTTCGGGACAACATCAAGGGTAATGTGAAGATTTTATTTCAGCCCGCGGAGGAGGGCGAGGGCGGAGCCGAAAGGATGATAGCCGAGGGCGTCCTCGATTCGCCTATAGTCGATGTATGTATAGGCGGTCACGTCATGAGCGAGTATGAGACGGGGAAAATAATATACAAAAAGGGACCGCTGATGGCGTCGCCCGACAATTTTGAGGCGGTCATAAGGGGCGCGGGCGGTCACGGCGCATACCCCGAAAAATGTATAAATCCCATAGCCGCAGCAGCAGCCGCGGTGGAAAAAATAACGAAGCTTACAGATATGAGCGTGCCGCGTGTCGTATCGGTATGCACGATAACCGGCGGCGCCTGCCCGAACGTAATTCCTTCGGAGGTTAAAATTTCCGGTACGGCGCGCACCTTTACGCCCGACGCGCGGAGCGAAGCGAGCCGCCTTATAGAGGAGGCGATCCGCTCCGCCGCCGCTCCCTTCGGCGCGGAGTACGAGTATCGCTTTATCCCTCTTTTCCCGGCGCTCATAAACGATTGCGAAACAACCGACTTGCTTGCGGAGGCGGCAAGGAAAATCGTAGGCGAGGAAAACGTTGTTGAAACACAGAACCTCTCCATGGCGGGGGACGATTTTTCCTACTTTGCGAGGGCGCTTCCCTCCTCCTATATACACATAGGGTGCCGAAATGAAGAAATCGGAGCTGTTTACCCGCTTCACAGCCCGAAATTTATGCTTGACGAGCGGTGTATAAAAATAGCCGCCATGTGCTACGCGCAGTTTGCGGTGGATTATTTGAATTACAATTGATAGGGTGATTTTGTGGCTACGGCAAAAACATATGACGATTTCAGATCGCAGATAAAAAGCGGCGATTTGTCGCAGCTTTATCTTTTCACGGGCGAGGAGGACTTTTTGCTCGAATTTTGCGTTGCGGAAACGAAAAAAGCCCTTATCAACCCTTCTTTTGAGGACTTTAATTACAAATGCTATACAGAGGCTCCCTCCTTTGAGGACGCAAGCTCGTTTATATCCGCCCTCCCGCTGATGAGCGAAAGAAAGCTTGTCGTTTTCAACGAGTGTGCTCTTTTCGGCAAGATGCTTCCCGAAAAGAGCCGATGGGCGGAGCTTTTTCTGTCGCTGCCCAAATACGCTGTGGTAATAGTGCGCGAAAGCCGCGAGACTAAGGGCGCGGCAACAGAGGTGAAAAAGGCGGTTACCGATGCGGCTCAGACCGTGACCTTCGGCTTTATGCCCGATCAGCGCCTTCGCCCGTGGCTTGTGAAGCTTGCGGCGCGCAAAGGGAAAAGCCTTTCCCCGCAAAACGCCGCATATATAATATCCTCAGTCGGGCGCAGCATGACCCTTCTCCGTGCCGAAACGGAGAAAATTGCCGCCAAGGCGGAGGAATTTGAAATAACAAAGCGGGATATCGACAGCGTGATAATAAAGCCGCTGACCGCAAGCGTCTTTCGGCTGACGGACGCGATTTTTTCCTCAAGGCGCGACCTGGCATATGCCTCTGCGGCTTCTCTCCGCGCGTCGAAGCAGGAGCCTGCGGCGATAGTAAGCATTATTGCCTCGCAGACGCTTATGGTTTACAAGGCAAAGCTTCTGATGACGGGGCGCCGCAGCATAGGCGAGGTAAAAAAAGCTCTGGGCGGAGGGTTTAAGGCCGACAAGGCGGTTTCAAACGCATCAAAGGTTACTCTCCTTCAGCTCGAAAACCTGATACATTTTTTAACCCGCGCCGATATGAACATAAAGACAGGCGCTATGGACGCGTGGTGCGCGGTAGACCTCGTAATAGCGCTTTAACGGACGGAGCCTTGTAATCCGTCTGTTCCTTTTTGAATTTTCAAATTCAACACATAACGGTAACAAAAGCATGATTTAATATATATTGACTTATAAGGACGGAGGGAACAATATGAAAAAGGTTTTGGCAATTTTTTTGGCGGTGTTTTTATTTTCCGCGGCATCTGTTTCCGCGGACTGCACCTTTACGGGCGTTGAAAGCAGCGGCGCTCTGACGGCTAATGTTTATCTTGACGGGAGCGAAAGCGCCGCCCGAGCGGTTATGATTCTGGGCGAGGGCGAGGATGCGTCCTACTGCCTTTCGGATGAAATAATCCCCGCAAATACCGAAGGAGAGGTTTCTCTTACCTTTTCGGGCGCTTCCGCGACGGAGGGCGAAAAGGTTCGGCTGCTGCTCTGGGAGGTCGGCGAAAACGGCGCTCTTACCCTCCGCCCGATAGCCGACAAATACGAGGCGGCAATTCCGAAGACCGAGTCGCCCTACATAGCGGAATTTTGCTTTGAACCCGAGACTTCGGGCGAAAACCTCTCCTACGGCTCAAAGTCGGCAGGCTATGGCGCAACAGCGGGCGCACAGGCAGGCACGGCTCTGCTCTTTGCCTCTGTGACGGGGGCGGACTATAAGGCGATTGAGTGGTCGAAGGACGAATATGACCTCAGCGGCGGCACGAGCATAGTCCCCGTAATGGCGGCAAGCTCAAAGAACCCGTGGGGCAGTCCCTACTTTGAGGTACGCCTTTCCACGGCGGAGTGCGAAAATATTTACGTTTCCGCAAAGCTCGGAGGCACCAAGAAGGGCCCGAGGGACTATGCCCTTCAATACAGCGCCGACGGCGAGAGCTTTACAACCGTTGCCGAATATTCCGTAACAGACAATAAATCTATGGAGCAGGCGTTTGACAACGTCCTTCTCCCCTCTGACGCGGCAGATTGCGAGGCTTTGTATATCCGTTTTGCGGCGGCTTCGGATTCAACAATATCGGGCGCGCTGCTGACAGACGAACCCACCGGCGGCGAGGCCGCAATCTGCGATATTTTCATCGGCGGAACGCCAAAGGAGAGCGTTTCCGAGGAAACAGGAAACGTAATTCGCCTTTTGGGCGACAGTATTGACGCGGAGGGCGTGGAAAACGCCGTGGTGGACGGCTCAACCGTGACAATTACGGCGGCGGGCTCCTATGAGGTGGAAGGCTCTCTTTCCGACGGGCAGATAATAGTAAATCTCCCCGCAAAAAGCGATAAGGCTGAAATTATTTTATCAGGCGTGAACGTTTCAAGCAGCGTCGGCTCGCCCTTCTGCGCGGCGCTCGGCAAGGTGACGCTGGTTTTATCCGAGGGGACGGAAAACGTCTTTACAGACCCTTCCGTATATACCGACGAAACGGGGAACGCCTGCGTTTACAGCAAAAACGACCTGACGATTAAGGGCTCCGGCTCGCTTTTGGTCAACGGAAACAGCAATAACGGCATAGGCTCCAAGGCGGATCTTGAAATAACCGGCGGGCGCATCACCGTTGCCTCCGCGCCAAACAACGGCATAAAGGGCAATAATTCCGTTACGATAGATACCGATAATACTATATCCGTCACATGCGCCTCCGACGGAATTAAGAGCGACACAATCGATGAGGACGGCAAGGGCTATGTGGACATCGAAAACGGAACTATAAACATCACCACCACAGGCGACGGCGACGGCATACAGGCAGACCTTCTTCTCACCGTCAACGGAGGCGATATAACAATAAATTCCGCCTCGGACGGAATAAAGGCAAACGGAGCCGTTGCCGAAGGGGCGATATCCGACGGCAAGGTTCTGATAAACGGCGGAACGCTTGACATCACGGCTTTTAACGACGCGGTTCAAGCGGAGGGCGTTCTCGAAATAAACGGCGGAGCTGTAACAGCCGTAACCCACGGCGGAAGCGGCGGCGGAAGCACGGAGGACAGCTGCAAGGGCTTAAAGAGCGGCACCGAAACCATTATCACCGGCGGAACCTTTGTTCTCGACACACGCGATGATTCGGTACATTCAAACGGCACAACGAAAATTTCCGGAGGGCGCTTTGAGCTCACAAGCGGCGACGACGGCATACATTCCGACACCGACCTCACAATTACCGAAAATCCCTATATAAACATAACAAAGAGCTATGAAGGGCTTGAAGCTCTCACGATAAATATCGGCGGCGGAGACATCAGGCTTGTCGCGACGGACGACGGCGTAAACGCTGCGGGCGGCAACGACCAGTCAAACATATCCGAAAACCGCCCCGGAATGAACGGCGGCTTCGGATCGGGCGGCTTCGGCCCCGGGGGCGGCGTACCCGGGCAGACGACAAGCGGCAGCGGCTATCTGAGCATTACCGGAGGCAGGCTTTATGTAAACGCCTCGGGCGACGGGCTTGACGCAAACGGCAGCATATCGATTTCCGGCGGCACAATACTTGTCGACGGACCCACCGCGAGCGGCAACGGCGCTCTTGACTTTGACTCCTCCTGCAGTGTGACGGGCGGTCTTCTTATCGCGGCAAGCAGCGGCGGCATGGAGCAGACGCCGAGCGGAACTCAGTACGGAGTAAACGTTTCCTTCGGCTCAGCCCAAAGCGCAAATACAATCGTGAGCCTTCGCGGAGCGGACGGAGAAGACGTCTTAACCTACGCTCCCGCAAAGAATTATAAAACAATTATAATTTCCTCGCCCCTTCTTGCAAAGGGCGGCACATATTCCCTTTACAGCGGCGGAAGCTGCTCAGGCGAATGTGAAACGGGACTCTACAGCGGCGGAAGCTACTCCGGTACGCTGAAAAAAACCTTTACAATAACGAATACCATGACAAACGTATCGGCATAAAAACAGGGCTTCCTTTCGGAAGCCCT
>CAZIBK010000042.1:0-9890 GCA_964537125.1 uncultured Oscillospiraceae bacterium | reverse complement strand
TCAGATTATAGAAAAACGGCAGCTTTCTTATCTGCTCGCGCAGCTTAAAATCAAGCGAAAACGCGTAGTCGGGAATTCCGTTTATACGGTGTTCATCATCCTGCCGCTTCATTTTTTCTATGTATTCGCCAAAATTGACATTAAAATTTTTTATCGGATTTAACTCGCTTGCTGACATATTCTTGCTCCTTTCTATGCCGTTTCTTTTACAGCGTCCATAACCTTGTCCAATATAGGTGTTAATATCTCATTGACACCTATTATTTTATTTTCAAGCTGTTTATATTGCTCCAGCTTCTGCTCCTTATACTTGCTGTTAGCACTGATATCTGCCGCTATTGCCCGCAGGGTAGCCTCTGTTCCCGAAATCATCGCCTCGGTTTCTTCTTCAACATGAGCAATAAGACAATCTATCTGCTCTTTTATCTGTTCATTCGCCCATGTTTCAAGTAATTTCTGTTCCTTGATATTAGTCATAATCTGCGCGACCGTCTTTTTCAGCTCGCTTCGAAATTCATCAATCTTTTTCTTCTCTATATCCTCTCTCCATACAACAGAAGTAAGGAGCCTGCCGCCTAATGTTCCGGCTATGCCTGTAATAATTGCAAACGGTAAAAACGGAACCGAACCGAGAGCAAAACACAGTGCTGCCGCAGTTGCGGTTCCTGCCGCAAAACCGCCTGCCAGCCCTGTTGCCGCACCCTTCGCGCCGTTTTTGCGATAGCCCTCAACCAAGCCGCCCAATCCCATCAGACCTAAACCGCCCGCGCTCAAAATACCGGTACACGTTGCGGCGACAAGATTTGAAATCGCATCGACTCCGATTGTGCCGATGGTTTTTGCCATTTCATTGTTCTTAAGCTTGTCGTTAATTGAAACGAGCTGCCCCGCAAAATCGCCCATATATTCCTGAATCCTCAGACATTCGTCTCCCATCTGTTCCTCCAGAAACACATTTATTTGTTCAGCGTACTCACTCAAAGCATTTTTTACTTCTTTTTCCAAATCATTTTTGACATTATTCTGAAATTCAGCCTTGTCATTGTCACTCTTCAATACATTAATATCAATCGGATAATTATCAATGTATTTGTTTAGGCGGCTCGACAAATCATCATATTTTTCGTCCACCATATTCGCCGCCTGTCTTTTTATTTCATTGCCCTTTTGACGAATTCTGTTTTTTTCCTCAACCTTGCTTTCCCTGAGCTTTTTAATTTCCTCTTCGGACTCCTTCTTGCTTTCCAAGAACTTTTCCTCGTCCATTTCCAATGTGTTTATACGAACCTCCAGCGCGCTTGCGCCTTCCGTTAAAAGTGTGCCTATAACATTTGCGGCTCTTGTAATCTCCAGAACTCCGCGTTCCTCCGTAAGAAGCTTTCTCAGCCTTTCCTCAAAAACGAGGATTCCGCTCTGCTCTACAAGCTCGGGCTTGTCTTCTGTTCGTCCTATAAGAGCCTGTATCGCGGAAAGAGGATATACCTGTATACCTGCCAGCTTGTTTTTTGTTTCTTCGTAAAGCTTTGAATCCTTCCCGTGAATAGCGGCAGTTCTGTCCAAAACCTCCGCCGTAATCTTTCTCTTTATTTCCTGCAATATACGCTCTTTATCCTTGTCGCTGTAAATCGTATCCATACGGTTTACCAGTACAATCATACGCGTCACGTCGCTTGTCATAAGCTTATTGCGGACAAATTCCGCCTCGCTCAGGCTAAACGGCGAACCTGCCGAAAGAACCATAACCACAGCATCGAGCTTTGGGATAACCGATTCCGTAATTTCATTCATACGCTCGTCATCATTAAGTCCCGGTGTGTCAATAATTTCCACGTTATTTTTGCAGAACCGGCAAGGATATTCAACCACTGCCTGTTCGACCGATTTTGCGGTCTCCGCCGATTCTTCCGTGATTTTTGTCACATAATCGGCTATTTTATTTACCGGTACTTCTTCGCATTTGCCATCCTTGTACACAATAGTCGCCTTTGGCTTTAATCCGTATGTAATTCTGTTGAGCGTTGCCGAAGCCGGAACGACGTCCGCCGGAGCCACCTCCTCACCCAAAAGGGCATTGATCACAGTGCTTTTCCCTCTTTTAAATTCTCCCATAATTCCCACGGAAAAAACATGTGATTTCAAACGGGCAGCGGCGTCCCTCGCCTGCTTTGAGCGTTCATCAAGCTCCAGGTTGTCCATAACCTCGCCTGTCATTTCCAAAGCTGTTGTAATATCCGCTATCATTTCCTGATAACCGATATAGCTGAAACTGTTATTATCCATTTTTTACTTTCCTCCTAACATATGTATAACTGCTGCCAAAGCTATTTTCAGTTTAAGTACAGCTTTATCAGCTCCGCGATTTCCGAAGGCTGATTGCTCATCGGTACTGCCGGACAGAATGAAAAGCTCCTTCCCGTTTTTACGATAATCACCAGCGTGTTGTAAATTCCGCCATATTTTCCTACCTTTACATTTGCTATATCGTTATAATAATAATTTATAATCGGATCCTTTTTCGCTGATTTTCTCCCAACAGCCATTCCTGCCAATCCGAACATATTTCCCGCCGCGCTTCCCAATGTCTTTTCGTATTCCACTCTGTCATCATAGAGCCGCAAATTTCCCGTTGCCTTAGAGACGCCTAATGTCGGCTGTCCCTCATAGTACGAATAAAACTTAAATTCTCTGACAAATGCGCCTCTGCCGTTATGAGTAACCTTATCTTCTTTGAGAAGAGTGCCGCAGTTTTCGCAGTACATTTGATCCGCCGTGGTACGCGCACCGCAATTCGGGCAGGTCCTAAGTATCCTCTCCTGTTCATTTGACCCGATAGGCTTTCCGCATTTCCCGCAGAATTTTCTGCCCTCCGCCACTTCGTTTCCGCAATTTTTACAAACCATTTAAATCTTTCCTTTCGTGTATAATTTTTTGCATATTTTTTATCTTCGCTGTATGCTGCGAATAATTAACATTCAACATGGTTTGTTTCATTTGCAAATCCTTTATTTCGCTTTCATATTGCGGGATTTTTTCCTTGATGTATAAATCCCGGCTTATCAGCGCAAACAAAGCGGCACGCCACCTGCGAATATAATTCGTTATTTCAAAATTAAATTTTTCAAACGACGTTCTTACAGCCTCGCGCACAAACGGCATCACATCGACTCCGCAAAGCTCCGCCATGCCCGGTACGGGAGATTTTGCCCATTGAAAATCGGGGAAATTTGCCGCCGCTTTCTCATAAATCTCCTTAAGCTCCGCTTCCCGCAAACCCGCTTGTCTGCGCATTTCGCGAAAGCTCAGATTTACCGTCTGCATTTCCCGCAATATATCTCTCTCCGCCGCTTGCTTTATATAACCCGCAAGCACGGCTGCTTCCTTTTCCCCTTCCTCCAAAGCGGAGCGGATATTTTCGCTTGTATATGTTGATGAGTTTAAAGCTGTCAGCTTTTTTATAAATATAGAATATACCGTTTTTTCCGTTTCATTTGTGAAAATACCGTTTTCCGATATGCCCTTGCTTAAAACCGCCTCATCCATTTTTTGAAGCATATTTGTCAATTCATTTTTAGCGTTTGAAATATAAAAACGGATTGAATCTGTAAGGTCGGTCAATTCCTTTTCTCTGCCGCCAAGCGCATCGGAATCGTGCTTTTTCCACTTCGGCAGATCGTTCGCCGCCATATTTATAAGCTCCTCGGTTTTTGAGTATATGTCTTCACTCTGATCTGCCGTAAGCAGCGCCAAAAGCTCCCTTTTGAATTTAGGGAAACGGCTTTTTTCCAAAAGCGTTTCATTATCGTTTATAAATCCGTCCATTGCCTGTTTGGCGGATACTCCGAATATATCCGGCTCCTTTAAAATGCTCCTTGCCTTATCAGCCGTTTTTGGAGATTTCTTTACCGATAATTCAAGCGCCTCGCTTGAAAGGCGCTTTTTTATAAAATCAATAACTCTGTCCTTTTCCGCCTCGCTGCTTAAAGTGTCAATAAACGTTACAACGAAAATTATGTGGCGTATTCCGACCTGTTGTATTAAATCGGCAATCAGCCCCTGTTCCGTCAAGCTAAGCGGCTCTCTCGCCGAAACTGCAACAATCGCGGCGTCTATCTCGCCGATAACACTCGGCAACACGGCGGACATGGATTCATGCTCGTTCAATCCCGGAGTGTCAAGTATCTCAATATGATTTTTGCAGAAAACAGACGGATATTGAACCTCGATTTCTCTTACGGATAATGCTGTTTTTTCCTTTTCATCGTCATATTTGGTGGCAAAGTCATATAATTCCTCAACGGTTCTCTCTTGAATCTCGCCGTTTTTGTAATTTATTACTGCCTTACGTTCGGTTCCGTAAACCACCCTTGTAACCGCCGCCGTCATCGGAAGTATGTCTGTAGGTAAAATATCCGCGCCTATAATCGCGTTTACCAAGCTTGATTTTCCGCGCTTAAACTCTCCCAAGACCGCCACTTTGTAGTTCTGCTCAGCTATCCGCTCCGCAACAGCTTTTATTGTATCTCCGGCTTTTTCGCCTTCCGTGTACGTTGAGGCGATATCTTCAAGCTCGCACAGCATCTTATATAAGAAAAACACATTCATTTAAGCTTCCGCCTTCCGCAGCGATTGAAATTTTTTTGCAATAGCTCCGCTTCATCTTGTGTTTTTATTATAATGCCGCAGCCTAAACCAAAGTCGATCTCATTTCCGTCTGCCGATCAATTCCCGTCTCTGTTCAAATCCAACAGCTCATTTTCCCGCTCCTGCACCTCGCTCCCGAACCGATATACAGCCTCCTCGCACACATTGTACGCCTCCTCAACCAGCGCTTCTATCTCATCGCGGTCGTTTGTCCATTGAACGCCCTCAACCGCTATATATTGATATTCCTCAACCATGCCGCGGATGTCCTCAAATTCCTCATCGCTCGTTCCGGCAAACAAATCCATAATGCCGTAAAGGAATATTTCCTTTGAAAATTCGTACATCGCTTTATGTACCTTCAGATTACTTTCCGCGGACGCAATGTCTCCGCTGTTTATAAGCGTCTTGAAAGCCTCCCAATCGGTATAATCCTGCATATTGAGCGGGAACATTTCAAAAAACGCGTTGTAATCCTCGGCGGATATATCGTATTTTTTCATGGCGTCTGCCGCGCTTTCGTCAAGAGCGGACTTCGGATTGGAATTTGCGCTTATACTCGCGCTTGTCCGCTGCTCGGTTTCAAAAAATGCCTCTTTATTTTCCTCGTTCGGTTCAAGCAGCGCTTTTTCCGCGGCAAGCATTGCTTCCTCGTATAATGCGTTGTTTTCATTCTCCGTTTCTGCCATTGCCATAAAATCGGGCAAAATGTCATCTTTTAAAACATCTCCGCTTTTCACGGCGCAGCCCGTTGTCATCAATACAAGCGCCAATACCGCCAATATATACCTCTTCATATTTCAAAACTCCTCATCTTTGTATAATTTCAAGTTCCATCCTTAATCTTTTCATATCCGACTCAAGCTTTTTTATACATTCTTCCGCTTCCGCTTTGCCAAGAGCCGCCGCCTCCGAATAATCTTCAAGTATCGGATGGAACGAAAGCATATCCGATACGGCTTTTTTGCCCGTGCCGTTGAGCGGCTCGCATATTATATACACCTTGTATGCCAAATATTTACAAAAAACATCGAGATACTCCGTGTAAGCCTCGCCCGCGTTTGTTATATACGCGTCTGTATAGCGGCTTTCAGGCTCCAATGCCGCTTCCAGCCGTTCAAACAGATCCCTTTGAAATTCACGGTGCTCTCTTACATCGTCTCCGATTTTTTCTATCGCGTCAGTGTCAAGTCCGTAATATTTATACAGCGATAAATCCTCCGTCTCGGAATAATTCATAGCCGAAATTTTTTCCTCCGACCGATTAATCGTGTTTATCGCCGCTTCGCTTTTTCCCTCCGAAAGAATTTTCGCGACGCTTTGCTCGTTGCTTATAAGGTTTTCGGCTTTTGCCAAGTACATTACCGCAGCGTTCATTGCCTCCGTATTCTTATATATTTCCTCTCTTCCCATCGGATGAGTGTGCGGCGCGAAATATACGCAGGCATATCCCAGCGCTGCCGCCGCGGCAATCGCCGCCGCTATTAACGGTATATGCTTAATTGCGGACGCTTTGAGCAGCTTGCGTCTATTCCCGCTTCCGTTCTCACTGAGATACGGTATAAAATTCATATGCATCGGTCTGTAATATCCGCCGTTACATACCAAAAGCGCGGTGTCGTTTATCAGAATACGGTTTACAATTATCTCAAACCACTCGTTAATATCGTTTACGCCCCTAAGCAGCTCCGCCGCTCTTCCCGCAAACTCAGGGAACGCTGCGGAAAATGCCTTCGTTTTCAGCCTTTTGTATTCCCTTTTACAGATTTTATACATCCGCTTAAAATCCGTCTCCGATCTTCTTCGGCACGCCGAGCATATCGCGGGGAACAAAATACTCAAAGCGTAATTCAGTCTTAAATATCCGAGCTCATCTCCCGGAGCGGACTTCCTTTTGGCAGACAAAAAGCTGCGGATATATGTCTGTATTATATCCTGCTGTGTCGCGCAGACTGCCGACGGCTCCGCGCTGTCGCGCATTATAATATTTGACCTTGTATACAGCGTGAGCATAAGCGGATTTTGCAGCAGCCTGATAACCTCGTCGTTTTCAGGCGCCGCAAGTCCCGCCTCAGTAAGATATCCTCTCACATCCGCACGCGCAAGCGGCAGCAATTCGGCGCGGATAAAATCCGAAGGTATATCCGGAATATCTCCGCGTGATGATATTATTATTCTTACTCCCCTGTAAGCGCTTAATTCTATTATTTCCTCAATAATATGTTTTTTTGACTCTGTTATTTCGTTAAAGCCGTCGAGAAGCAGCGCTATAAAATTATCACCTTTCCGCATTTTCTGTGTCAAATGACGCATTGCCTCCGTTTGGGTGGATATTTCCGCGCTGTACCTTATTTTAGAAACAATATACCGCTTGATAAAATCACGCTCGCCGTCGCAGCGGCACAGAGGTACCGTAAAAAATACAGCCTTATTGGGATTATAGCTCCTCGTGTTTAGGTACGCCGCTTTTTCAAGCATTGCCGTTTTTCCTATACCGCCTTCTCCGAACAGCACGCAGCGGCTTATCGAGAATACATCCATTGAAGAAATCACGCCTGTCTCGATCCTCGCTCTGTTGTCTATAAGCTCCTTATTCACCGCGGATTTCCTGCTTATTTCCCAAAGCGCCGCATGTGTAACGCCTCTGCACTCTATTCTGTCAAGAAGCTCGCTGAACGCCTCCTTCAGTTCATCTGCTGTTTGGTACCTCAATTTAGGATCCGCCCGCAAGCCCTTCTGAAGAATTTGGTACAAATATGCTGCCGCTGTCCGCGGTATGTCCTTAAGCGCAGGAGCGTCCTTTATCTGCTTTATTACATTTACGGAGTAGTCAAACCTCCCCGAAATCAAATATACCATGACCGCGCATACGGAAAATATATCCGTGGCTTTGCAAATTTCCGATATTCGCCTGAGCTTAAGCTCAGGCGCGGAAAACCCCGGGTTCACGGAAATCGTATCTTCGGATATTCCGTCATTTTCTCTTGCTCCCGAATTGAAGTCTATAAGCATCACTCGGTCAAGCTTTTTTGATAAGACAATATTGTCAGGGCTTATGTCAAGATGAAGTATCCCTTGCTTATGGAACAAGCTCACATTGTCGGTTAAGCATACCATAACGCGTATTATTTCACGCAGATCCGTAATTTTTTCATATGCGCCCGACAGACTTTGCGAAGCGTCAAAACCGAGAATCGTATAAACGGTATTGTTTTCCTCGAAGGAGTTAATATTCGCGCCCGACGATTCAGGCTCGTCATATATCATTTCCAAATGCAGCAGCGATCCCTTTAAAAAGCTGTTCCTGTGCCGTTCAAAAAACAGCTCGTCCTCCGAAATTATACTGTTGTCATCCGCCCTGTATATTTTGTTTTTCGGATGGTACGGAAACAATTCCTTTATGATACATCTGTGTACTCCGCTTTTCACGGCGCTGTCGTCATATTCGGCGGCATATGCCAGCGAACTGCCTCCTCTGCCTATCTCGTATTTTATCGTATAGCCTATTGCGTTATTTACTAAAACCGTTCCTGCTTTTAAGCCTTTCCGATCGTCACGCATAATCGTATTCCTCCCGGGCGGGATGTATTTTATTCACACCGCTGTTTAAATCGGAGTAATGCTCCTCTGCTAAAGTATGCGGCGGGGAACGCCTGCATATTGATTTAAATCGGAGCAACGCTCCGGCAAGCTTGCTTGAACCGGAGCTTGCGACAGATTGCTATCTGCGCTGGGAGCGTTAGCTCCTCAGGGCCTCATTGGGAGATTGTATCTCCCAATGAAGCCTTGAAATGGAACCCGCCGCCTACAGCGGCGGGGAACATCTGCGCTTAGATTATACCTCGTTGTCAAATCTCACAGTCAAACTCATTTCCCGTTCGTCTCCTCAAATATCTTGTCGAGCATTATCTTCAAATCATCCGTCATATAAGCGTCCGCATCGTCCTTTGCGCTGTAATTTTTTATGGTATACATGATTAGCCAGTCAAATATATTCCTCGGGTCAAGCGTGGAAAAACCGCAATCGACAAGCATCACGTTTATTCTGTCGTACTGCTCGCGGAACTGCTCCTCAGGCGTTAATTCATCGTAGATATCGTCAAAAAATACATCCTCTTCCTCGGAGGTTATTCCCTCCGTCACAAGATACAGCAGCAGCAGTGTTTTTCTGTCAATATCGCGTGCGCGGCTGCGCATTTCCTTCAGCATAGTGGCGTTCGGCCAGCAGCTTTTAATCAGCTTCTGAACATATGTATAATCCTTTGTTTTTTTATCCGACGGCACATTCATTTGCAGATATTCGCTCATAACCGTTTCCGCCGTCCATACCTCGTCCCGCGAGGCTTTCACCGTGTCCCGCAGGTCTTCGTCGGGACGGGCTATGCAGTTGTAAAGCAGCATGAATTTATCGTACGCGCTGTTATGGAGCGCGCCGAAATCCGCGAGATGATCAATATAGAATTCCTTAAATTCGCTGACGCTGCTTACCGCTTTAAACTCCTCCGCCAGCTGCTTGGTGTAAACCCTTCCGACGGACTTATTTGCTTCCGCTTTCGGCAATCCGTTATAAAGCTCAGCCGCCTCGTTATAATCCATGCCGATTCGCAGCGCAAACGCATATGTAATTTCCTTCGGGTTTCTGTAATGAATCCCGCCGTCAAGGCTGCTGCACAGAAAATTTTGCGCCTTTATCTCGTCAAGCCCGAACGCGAAGCATATTTGAAAATATGTTTCTCTGTCCGAAGGTTCGTACTTATCGTTCAGCCAATCCCGCACCTTCCTTGCGATGCTGTCCCTTTTGCCCGAACGCGAATATTCGCTTAATTTATTTGTAAGCAGCGTTTTTACATCCTTTACCGGCGAATATGCCGCCAGTGTTTCCGAAAATTTTCTTATTTCAATCTTGCTTGTGATATACTCGTACGCTTCCTCATAATCCATATTCCGAGCGAGTAAATTGTTATATTCTTTATTTGACAGCACAGTTAATTCCATAACGCGTTATCCCTCCTGCTAAAGCTTTCCTGCAAAATATTTTTTCACAACGGTTAATCTCTTTGCAAGTATAATTTTGTGATATTATATCACACTACCGGAATTTTTCCAACATATTCACACAAAATTTCGCCTGTGCTTTGCGGAAAATAATTTTATCAGACTGTAGACAAAACTTTTGCCAAGGCATGCCTTGGCAGAGGCTACGGGAGAACCGTGCGGGTTCTTCCGTGCGTGTCGACTTTGTCGACACG
>CAZIBK010000041.1:7473-9978 GCA_964537125.1 uncultured Oscillospiraceae bacterium | reverse complement strand
GTTATTCAACTGTTACCGCGTCTTGGATGATGGTTATCTTATCGTCCTCGGCGGAAACCGTCACGCGGTCGCCCTTCTTTACGGAGCCTTGAAGCATTTCCTCGGCGAAGAGATCCTCGACCTTAGAGATGATGGCGCGTCTGAGCGGTCTTGCGCCGTAGACGGGGTCAAAGCCTTCCTTGGCGAGAAGGGAGACTGCCTTATCGTCAAAGGCTGCCGTGATACCGTTTTGTTCAAGGCGCTTGGAGAGAGATGCGAGCATGATGGAAGCTATCTCCTTTATTTCCTCCTCTTTGAGCTGATGGAATACGATTATTTCATCAAGACGGTTAAGAAATTCGGGACGGAAGGTCTTTTTAAGGTCGGTCATGACGTCGCGCTTAATATCCTCATACGACGCCGCCTCGCTCGATTCGCCGCCGAAGCCGAGGCGCGTTGTTTCGGTAATTTTGGACGCCCCGACATTTGAGGTCATGATTATGACGGTGTTTCTGAAGTCAACCCTTCTGCCCTGAGAATCGGTAAGGATACCGTCTTCAAGCACCTGAAGGAGTATGTTGAATACATCCGGATGAGCCTTTTCTATTTCATCGAAAAGAAGCACACAGTAGGGCTTTCTTCTGACTTTTTCGGTGAGCTGACCGCCCTCTTCAAAGCCGACATATCCCGGAGGCGAGCCGACAAGCTTTGAGACGGAGTGCTTTTCCATATATTCGGACATATCAATTCGTATCATTGCGTCCTCATCACCGAAGAGCGCTTCGGCAAGGGCTTTTGTGAGTTCTGTTTTTCCGACGCCCGTGGGACCTAAGAAGATGAAGGAGCCGATGGGACGCTTGGGGTCCTTAAGTCCGACACGACCGCGGCGGATAGCTTTGGAAATTGCGGAAACAGCCTCGTCCTGACCTACTACGCGCTTATGGAGTTCTTCTTCAAGATGGCGGAGTCTGTCTGCCTCTTCCTCGGCGAGGCGCGCAACGGGGATATTCGTCCAGCTTGAAATAATATCGGCGATATCGCTTTCGGTTATTTCCTTTACCTCGCCGTCGTGGCTGTCCTTCCACTGAGAGCGCATCTGTTCATATTTGGCGTTGAGCTCCTTTTCCTTATCGCGGAGACGGGCAGCCTTTTCAAAGTCCTGAGAGTTTATTGCCTCTTGCTTTTCGTTCTTGATGCTCTTGAGCCGATCCTCTGTTTCCTTAAGCTCGGGGGGAGCGGTGAAGCTTTTAAGCTTTGCGCGGCTTGCCGCTTCATCAATAAGGTCGATAGCCTTATCGGGAAGATAGCGGTCGGTTATATAGCGGTGCGAAAGCTTTGCGGCAGCGGTAAGGGCGCTGTCGGCAATCTTTACGCCGTGATGCGCCTCGTACTTGGGGCGGAGACCTTTAAGTATGAGAATAGTGTCGTCAACGGAGGGCTCTCCCACTGTGACGGGCTGGAAGCGGCGTTCAAGCGCGCCGTCCTTTTCGATATATTTTCTGTATTCATTGAGGGTTGTCGCGCCGATAAGCTGAAGTTCGCCGCGGGCAAGAGCAGGCTTTAGGATGTTTGCCGCGTCTATTGCCCCTTCGGCGGCGCCTGCGCCGATGATGGTGTGGATTTCGTCGATAAAGAGGATGACGTTGCCCGCGCTCATGACCTCTTCAACGGCTTTTTTGAGCCGCTCCTCAAATTCGCCGCGGTATTTTGCGCCCGCAACCATGCCCGAAAGGTCGAGTGAGAATACGCGCTTGTTTTTAAGAAGCTCGGGAACATTCCCCGCGACGATTGCCTGCGCAAGCCCTTCGGCGATTGCCGTTTTACCTACGCCGGGCTCGCCGAGAAGGACGGGGTTGTTTTTTGTCCTTCTGGAAAGAATCTGTATTACGCGCCGGATTTCCTTTTCGCGCCCGATGACGGGGTCGAACTTTTCCTGCCCGGCAAGGAGCGTCAGGTCGCGCCCGAACTGATTAAGCGTAGGCGTATTTTTTGTATCTGCTCCCGCAGAGGCGTCGCCGTTCGCGGCAGCCGAACCGTCCGTTACGGCGCTTAAGCAGTCGTTGTATATTGTCTTCGGCGCGCCGAGAGAGGTCATTATTTTGAAGGCTACGCTGTCAGTCTCGCGGCAAAGGGCAAGGAGTATATGCTCGGTGCCGATATAGCTGCTGTTGGTCTTACGCGCTTCATATACACTCTGCTGAAGGCAGCGAGTGGTGCGCGGGGTAAAGCCCGCTATGCCCGGAAGAGCCGAGGGTTCATCGTAGCGGGCAATGCGTTCTCTGACTTTATCCTCTGTAATGCCCATGCGGTTGAGAAACTTTGCCGCAAAGCCGCTGCCCTCGGCAAGAAGACCGAGAAGAATATGTTCGGTGCCTACGAAGTTGCAGTTTGTTTCCTGTGCGCCTTCCTGTGCGAGGCGGATCGCTTCGCGTGCTTTTTGTGTGAAGTTATTTTCATTCATCTGTCAACATCCTTTCTTTAAAAATGTATGGCTTGAAAATTCTGATTTTTTAAATCTGTTTGCGC
>CAZIBK010000041.1:0-7373 GCA_964537125.1 uncultured Oscillospiraceae bacterium | reverse complement strand
TTATTGTTTTAAAAGAAATTTTTCACGCATTTTCGCGGCTCTTATTTTGTCGCGCTCCGCCGGTTCAAGATTTCCGCCGTTCGCCTCGGAAACGGAGGCGGGAAGGGTGTCGAAAAGAGTATCGACAAGCTCGCGGGGGTCTACGTTATTTATTATTCCCAAAGAAATGCCCAATTCTACATCGGATACGAGGGAAAATGCTTCTTCCGAGGAAAGCGAGTAGGCGTTGGTGAGAATACCGAAGGCGCGCATACATTTATCGGTGAGCTTGATTGTGTTGTTTTCATATATTGTTTTCATTACAAGCTCTTCCTTGTTGATAAGCTCCTTTGCCGCCGCGTCAAGGCGGGAGATGATATCGCGCTCCGTGGCGCCCAGAGTTATCTGATTCGAGAGTTGATAGAAGCAGCCCTTTGCCTTTGAACCCTCGCCGTATATGCCGCGCACCGCAAGCCCCAGCTTTGAAGCCCACGAGAGAACGTTATTTATTGAACCGCTCATGGAAATTGCGGGGAGGTGGAGCATATAGCTTGCGCGCATACCCGTGCCTGCGTTTGTGGGACACGCGGTAAGGAAGCCGAACTGTTCGTGAAAGGCGATATCAAGCTTTTCGGCAAGAAGAGTATCGAGTCTGTCCGCAGTTTCATATGCCTCAGTGAGAGAGGCGCCGTCGGAAAATACCTGAATGCGTATATGGTCCTCCTCGTTTACCATGATTGAAATTTTATTATCGCCTGAGAGAATTACGGCGCGGGGAAGAGAGCCGCGGAGAAAATCGGGACTTATGAGGTGATGCTCTGAAAGAGCCGTAAGCTTGAGAGGGTCTGTTTCCTCGCTTTTTATAAGCTTAAGGGAGCCTTTAAGAGAGGAAGAAGAAAGCGCGTCCCAAACCTTATCAATGACCTCGCGCGCCTGCTCCTTTGTCATCCGCTGGGGAAAGGGGATATTATTTATGTTTCGCGCAAGGCGAACCCTGCCGCTGAGATAATTGGTAATCATACCGTTCCCTCCATTTCTTTGATTTCGTCCCTTAGTCTTGCCGCCTTTTCGTACTCCTCGGCGGCAATAGCCTCTTTAAGCTGCGCTTTGAGAAGGTCTATCTTGCTTTCGGGTGTGGAGCCCTTTTCGCCGTAAACCTTGCCGACGTGAGTTGTGGTGGAATGGATTTTCTTTAAAAGGGGCTTCATCGAGCTTTCAAAGACCTTATAGCAGCCGGGACAGCCCGGCTTGCCGCCTCTGATAAATTCCGCCCTCGTCATGTGGCAGAGAGGACAGCTTTCCGCCGTATCGCCGGGGAGCTCATTGTCCCCGAAGAAGGAAGAGAACAGGCTCGAAAAGCCGAGATCCATGTTCAAATCCTTGTAGATGTTGTTTTCCTGAGCGCATGATGCGCAAAGCCTGACAACACTCTTTTTTCCGTTGATGACTTTAGTGAGAGTCACCGCCGCGGGATTGATACCGCATCTTTCACACATCATAGTAATTCATCCTTTCATATAGTTAATATTTTAATATTGTTAAAAGCATATTTTTAAATATGCTTGCTCTGACTTCATTTTTGAGAGATTTTTCGGAAAGCGCCGCAGTCATTATGTTTGCCTCGCGCTCCGTTATCAGGGAGGCGGACAGAAGGCGTGAGATATAATCGGAGGCGCTGCGGAAATCGAGAGAGCTGCCGATTGACTGTATAAGCGCAAGAACCGCGTTGCCTGACGAGCTTTCAACCCTTCGGATTGTTATGCTGCCGCCGCCGCCGCGCCTGCTCTCGATGCTGTAGCCCTTTTCGGGCGTAAAGCGTGTTTTTATAACATAATTTATCTGCGAGGGAACGCAGTTAAGCTGACCTGCCAGTATGTTGCGCTGTATTTCAACGCTTCCGTCGGAGGCGGAAAGCATTTGTGTGAGCATTTGCTCTATAAGATCCGATATTGTCATTTGGAACACCCTCTTAGTTTGACTTTGACTTTCTTTGACTTTAATATAGCACGCTTTTATCATCTTGTCAAGTGTTTTTTTAAAAAAATATTTAATTTTTTATATAAGTGTGGTACAATGGGACAAGATGAAACAAAGGAGAGGTTATTTTAAGTGGAAAGAATAATTGCGGCGACAAAAAACAAAAATAAGATAAGAGAGTTCAAACAAATACTTCCCGATTATGAAATATTAACTCAGGAGGAAGCGGGAATAGACATTGACGTTGCCGAGGACGGCAAGACCTTTGCGGAAAACGCGCTGAAGAAGGCGCAGGCTATATTTGACGCGGCGCATATTCCCGCCCTTGCGGACGACAGCGGACTTGAGGTTTTCGCCCTCGGCGGCGAGCCGGGCGTCTACAGTGCGCGTTACGGCGGAGAGGGGCTTGACGACGCCGGAAGAACGAGGCTTGTCCTTGAAAAGATGAAGGATGTTGACGACTTTCTTCGCGGAGCGCGGTTTGTATGCTCGATAGCCTTTGTGACGGAGGATGAGACGTTCACCGCCGAAGGAGAGGTCGAGGGTGTTTTGACGCGCGAGCCGAGGGGAGAGAACGGCTTCGGCTACGACCCTATATTTTATGTGCCGGAATTGGGCAAAACCACCGCCGAAATGACTGCCGAGGAAAAAAACGCGATAAGTCACAGAGGCGCCGCGCTTGCGAGGCTTGCGGAAAAAATAAAGGAGCGCCGATGAAAATCGGCGCTCGCGGGAAGATTTTATTAAACCGATCCGCTCGGAAACGGGCGAAGCGGCAGGCGCTGCTTAGTTGCAGCAGCCGTTGTTGTTATTGTTACAGCCGCAGCCGCAGAGAAGGAATATTATAATAAGGATTATAATCCAATCCCATCCGCAGCCGTTATTACATCCAAACATAATTAAGTGCCCCTTTCAGAAGTGCTTTCGATTTGTCGGGGAGAATGACCCCGCACTACATATATATTAAAAAAAACAAAAATTGCCACTCGTTTCGAGGAAAAAATTTCATAGAATTATGAGAGCGCACATGACAATAATATAATTGAACCGAGATGTAAGATCTCAGCTTCAGCGTAATTATGAAAAATCGATGCGTTCTATCCCCGGCTCACGGACAGGCGCAAAGGTAATTATGTGAGCCGAAAGGATGGGTGTAGTAATGAAGAAAAAGACGATTGCGGTGATGTTTGCGGCATGTATGATTCTTCTCACTGCGTGCGGCGGAAATGACGCCAACAATGACAATATAATCGGAAACGACCCGGCTGCCGATGACGATGTTGTTGATAACTCCGCAAATAACAGCGCCGATGACAATGAAGATAACCTCTTGACTGAAGACAGAACGGACGCTGACACGGCTACCGGCGATACGGGTGAGGGAATAGGCACACAGTCCGGTAATGCTTTGAGAGACGCGGCGGACGGCGTAGGCAGTGCGGTTGAGGATATAGGAAACGGCGCAAGCAACGTTATGCGTGACGTCGGTAACGGCATGAATAATGCGTTGAGATAATTACAGGGCCGTATAAGCGGCCCGTACATAGGGAGGATATACATAATATGAAACATATTGCGTTTCCGGGACTCGGCTTGGAGTTCGATATAAACCCGATAGCCGTAAGCTTTCCCTTCGGGCTGAAAATACACTGGTACGGAATTATAATTGCCTTCGGAATGGTGCTGGCGGCGGCGATTGTCTTCCGTGAAATTAAAAAAAGCGGCAGAGACGGAGAAATGTTATTTGACTTTCTGATATTTACGATACCGCTTTCCATTATAGGGGCGAGATGCTACTATGTAATTTTTTCATGGGACAGCTATAAAGACAACCTGTCGGAAATTTTTGCCGTATGGCACGGAGGACTTGCAATATACGGCGGTGTGATAGTCGGCGTAATCTGCGCGATTGTATTCACCAAAGTAAAGCACATTCCGTTTTTGTGGTTTGCCGATATAGCGTCAATAGGCTGTATTCTGGCGCAGTCAATAGGAAGATGGGGGAACTTTGTGAACGGAGAGGCCTTCGGAGGCGTGACAAAGCTTCCGTGGGGAATGGTGATAGATTCGGCGCCGGAAGCGGTGCATCCGACGTTTCTGTATGAATCGCTGTGGAATTTTGCGGGATTCTTGATTTCATATTTCCTCATATACAGGAGAAAGCACACCGACGGAGCGTCGCTGGCATTTTATCTTATATGGTACGGAACGGGAAGGTTTTTCATAGAAGCGCTGAGAAGCGACAGTCTGTATATAGGCGGAGTAAAGGTGTCGCAGATTGTTGCGCTTATAAGCGCCGTTTCCGGTGCAGCACTGTTCGTATTTATTAAAGTAAGGGCAAAAAATGCAATAAAAAAGGAAAATTAAGAATTACGGGTCCGCTTATATTAAATTTTGATGAAAATTAGATTATGATAACAATACAAGACTTGACGGGTAATTTTGATTGTGATAAAATGTTACCGTGATTTTCTGCTCTGCAGTAAAATTAAACGCAAGTAAAATTCCAGAAGGAGGAAACAATATGAAGACGCAAAAGTCAATATTGTCTTTTATATTGATAATCGCTATGCTGTTTTCCGTATGTGCGGCGGCTGTGTCGGCTGCGGACACGGAAGAGACTGAGACCGTTACAAACGTTGTATTCAGCGATATCGATTATTCAAGTGTAGAAGGCAAGGCTGTCAGCAGGCTTGTTGCATTGGGATTTATAAACGGATATCCCGATGGCACCTACGGCCCCTCACAGAGCATGACGAGAGCAGAGTTCTGTGTTGTAATTACAAAGTTCAAGGGGATGCAGAATTTAATAAACCCCAACTCTCTTACGGGGTTTGATGATATTGACACAGACGAGAATTACGCATGGGCGCGTCCGTATGTAAAAATGGCGGCGGATCTCGGTATAATCAACGGGTTTGAAGACGGCACGTTCCGTGCGGCGGATCCGGTTACTTATGAGCAGGCTGTTAAGATGATAGTTTGTTCGATAGGCTACGGTTCTTACGCTCAGGTCTATATGGTTGAAGGAGACTGGTCCAGCGGCTATATAAATCAGGCTAACCGCCTCGGAATCACAAAGAATGCCGGTTCGGGAACTAAGCAGAACCCGACTACAAGAGGCACGGTTGCAATACTTCTCAACAACGCCCTTGACGCGGATCCCGCTCCGGATATTGTAAATCCCGACGGAACCGGGGTCATTACATCGCCCGGCAGCGGCTCGGTGCTTGAAACTACAGGCAGCACAACCGTAACAGGTATTGTAACGGGTACTTATATTACCGAAACGGAAACTGCCAACAGTAATGTTCCGAAGGATCATATACAGATTGATGATGAAATTTATCAGATAGGCTTTTCGACGAATCCCAACGCGCTTCTCGGATGCAAGGTAAAGGCTATCATTGTAAGCGCGGAAAGCTCCGGCGATTATCCGATATGCAGAAGCATTGATCTTCATACGTCCAATGACGTACTCACAATAAATGCGGATTGCTATGAAGGCTATGATTACGATACCGATTCTATCAGCTATACAAAATCCAGAACCGATGCAACGGTGAAAACCGCGAAGCTTGATCCCGAATATTCCGTTATCTACAACGGAAAGCTGTATGATTATGATCTCAATGAGCTTGAAAACGACCTTACATCGGGAACGGTTGAGCTTATCGATAACAACGGCGACAAGCGCTATGATTTTGTGAGAATAAACGCCTATCAGGTATTCGTGGTTGAATCCAAAAAGACAGCAACTCAGGAAATTATTCCGATGTACGATGCAATGTATAAGGGAGAAGCCAAAATAACATTCCCCGGCGACTCTACATCTTTGGTATTCTATATGACAAGAAACGGGAAGGAAATATCCTTCAGCGATCTCGCTAAGTGGGATGTTCTTAACATAAAGGAATCTCCCGAAGATGCGGACGGTAAAAGATATTACGAAGTGCTCGTAACGCGCAGCACGGTTTCCGGTTACATTGATGCGCGGGATGATTCGGATCCGACATATATTTCGATAAACAATAAAGACTATTATATGTCTGACTTCTTCAGCGAATATGAGAGCGATGATAAGCCCGAAATGAATGTGGGCGATTACGCGCAGGTATATCTTGACGCGGAAGGAAAGATAGTAGCTGCGGCAGAGGCTTCCACAACAGGTACTACCTCCAGCTACGCATATCTTCTCGGGGTGCGTCAGGAGTCCGAGAAGTCTGATTATGACCTTGAATTCTGGTTCTATACAACGAGCGGAAAGTATGTTCAGATAGGCGCCGCGAAGACAAACATAACGATAGACGGCGTAAAATATAAGGTGACAAGCGATGACGTTCTTGATGTTCTTGCTCAGTCCGCAATCGACGCTAACAGCGGATACGGCGACGCGTCTAACGTTGTTTATCATCAGCCTGTTGTCTATACGACAAATTCGGACGGTCTTGTTTCCAAGATTGATACCGTAAATTCGCCCGACAATGAGGATATATCCGCAGTTATGGGCTCGGACAAACATTCCGAGGCGGCGGAGAGAACATATACATCCTCATCCAAGAGCTTTAAGGACTTTAAGGTAAGCTCCGCTACTTCGATTATATATGTTCCCGATGACAGAAGCGACACGGATAAGTACAATACCTACACATATTCCAAGGCGTTTACTAATTTGAGAAGCTACTTTGTTGAAGCCTTCGGTCTTTCGAGCAGCAAGACGGCAACGTTTGTCTTGATTTACGGCGATGATCCTTCGAGAATATACACAAGCTCAACGCCTTTCCTGATTGTTTCAAGCAAGTCCGTAACGTCAAGCGGTACGGTTATCAAGGGTTACAGCTACAACTCCACAACTCTTAAGACTATCACGGTATCTGAGGACGACGGTCCCAGCGTAACGTCAATAGGCAAGGGCGATGTTATCAGATATATCCTTGATTCGAGCAATGAGCTGATAGATTATCAGATTTGGTTTGACGCGAGCGATCCGGAGCAGCTTACGCCTTGCTCTGATATTGCGGAAGCGATAGACAGCCGTATTCTTGAAATACACTCTACAAGCACGGAACCCAGAACAAATTATCCGTCGGCTACATTCCGTCTCCAGTACGGTACGGTAACAGAGTTAGAGCTTAACGAAGACGGCACCTCCGTTGATGAGGAAACAATCACGGTGGCTCCCACTATCGTTGAGGACAGTATGGAAATGGTATATGACGGTAACGGTGTTGTTACGAGAACTATCGGCTCGAGCGTTAAGGTGTTCTATTACGACAGCTCATCGAAGAACGGCGATATTGAAACCGATGTTGAGCTTACCGAAATTTTGCCTTATGACGAGTACGGTGAGAACGCTACAAGAGTTATCACATATTCGGCTTCCGGCACGTTGAGAATGATTTATATAATAGACTAAA
>CAZIBK010000040.1:0-9989 GCA_964537125.1 uncultured Oscillospiraceae bacterium | reverse complement strand
GCTTTTTTTCAACAACAAATAAAGCAAAAACTCCTACGGTTTTATCCTGCCATAGGATGGGTATTTCTTTTACGAATGGTCCTTGAAGAAGGTGAAAAGTGCCGCCGTGAGAAAGCTTAAAAGCAGCACAACAGCTTCGGCTTTTGATTTTGACGGCAAAACGGCATCGCCATCGGATGCTATTATACCGCTTTCTGCTTAAAAAGCGGAAAAATTGAACAGTCCTTCCGGCACATGAAAAGGCTGCGGCAAAACGATTTTTTAAATCAGATTGCTGCAGCCTTCCGCTTTTTTATTTTCGCGCTTCTCCTGACGGAACCTTGTCCTTGAAGAGCAGCGTTATCGCCCAAAGCCCTGCCAGTCCCACTACCGTGAAGATTATTCGGCTTACAAGCGAACCCTGTCCTCCGCACAGAAGCCCTACCAAATCCACTCCGAACAAGCCTATCGAACCCCAGTTCAGAGCGCCTATAATAACTAAGACTAATGCTGTATTGTCCATGCAAGTACTCCTTTCAGCAAATCTTTCGTTTGAAGAGTTTCCTTACATAGTATTGCCTGCCGCGCGATTTATATTCTTACTTAGAGGTCTTTTTTGACACAGCCTTCTTCGGGGCAGCGGGTTTGGGATCAAGCTCATGACCCGTATATGCCTTGAGGTGCCAAATCTTCTCGTTATACTCCTCAATAGTTCTGTCGGATGAGAAGAAGCCGCTCTTCGCAACGTTGAGAATGGCCTTCTTGTTCCATGTTTCCTCATCGCGGTACTCCGCGTCTATTCTGCGGTGAACCTCGGCATAGCTTTCAAAGTCTCTGATTACCATATAGGAGTCGGAAACGCTCTTATCGCCGAATACGAGCGACTGATACAAATCGTAATAGTAATTTTCCGAATTGAAGGTGCCGTTTATGAGAAGGTCAAGCACCTTTCTGATTCCGGGATTTGTAGCATATATCTCCTGGCTGGAAGCGGATTCAAACCTTTTTGCCTTCGCGACCTCTTCGCTTGTCATGCCGAAGATAAACATATTTTCCTTGCCCACGCACTGACTCATTTCAATATTTGCGCCGTCCATTGTGCCGCAGGTAAGGGCTCCGTTTGCCATAAACTTCATGTTGCCCGTGCCGGACGCCTCCAAGCCCGCCGTAGATATCTGCTCGCTTATATCCGCCGCGGGGATAATCAGCTGAGCGAGGGATACGCCGTAGTTTTCAATGAATACTACCTTAATCTTACCCTTAATATCGGGATCGTTGTTTACAACCTTTGCGACGTCGTTTATGAGCTTTATGATAAGCTTTGCTCTCTTATACGCTCTCGCTGCCTTTGCTCCGAATATAAATGTATGCGGAACTATGTCAAGGTCGGGATTTTTCTTGAGCTTGTCATAGAGATACATAACATGAAGTATATTGAGAAGCTGACGCTTATACTCATGAAGTCTCTTTACCTGTACGTCAAAAATAGAGTTGGGGTCAACATCGATTCCGTTATGCTCCTTGATATATGCCGCGAGTTCCTTCTTCTTTTCAAGCTTAACAGCCTTAAATTCATCTCGGAACTTCTTATCATCGGCATAGGGAACAAGCTTTTCGAGAAGCGACGTATCCTTCTCCCAGCCCTCGCCGATGGTCTTTGTTATAAGAGCCGAAAGCTGAGGATTTGCAAGGCGAAGCCAACGGCGGTATGTGATACCGTTTGTTATTGCGACAAACTTCTCGGGATTGAGCTTGTAATAGTCGTTAAATACTTCCTTCTCAAGAATTTCCGTGTGAAGCTGAGAAACGCCGTTTACTTTATGACAGCAGGCAAGGCAAAGATTAGCCATGCTTACATAGCCGTAAGCAATAATGGACATATAGTTTATCTTGCCCCAGTCATAGCCGTAGGCTACGATAAGGTTCTCTATAAGTCTTCTGTTCATTTCTTCAAGAATCATCCATATACGCGGCAGAAGCCTCTGTATAAGCTCCATCGGCCACTTTTCAAGAGCCTCGCTCATTATAGTGTGGTTGGTATATGCAAATACCTTGCGGCAGATTTCCCACGCCTGATCCCAGCCCATGCCCTCCTGATCCATGAGCACTCTCATAAGCTCGGGGATAGCTATTGCGGGATGCGTGTCATTGATATGAATAGCGACATAATCCGCAAGACGGGAAACATCGGGACCGTGATGACGCTTAAAGCGCGCGATTATCCACTGTATTGTACAGGAAACGAAGAAATACTGCTGACGAAGGCGAAGCTCCTTGCCCTGCTGATTGTTGTCCTCCGGGTAAAGAACCTTGCTGATAGCCTCGGCAATGGCGCGATCCTCCACCGCCTTTACATGATCGCCTGAGCTGAATGTGAGAAACTCCTCCTGCGCGTCAACGCTTGCCTTTGCGGACCAAAGTCTCAATGTGTTTACAAGCTTCGCGTCATATCCCGCTATGGGCATATCGTAGGGAACTCCTATAACATCGGTTGTACCCGTATATTCGGGGCGCATTTTTCCGTCGGGTCCCGATATCATATTCACCTTGCCGCCGAACCTGACAAGCTGCTGCTCCTCGGGGCGCGCAATTTCCCAAACATCGCCGTCCTTAAGCCATTCATCATACATTTCCACCTGCTCGCCGTCAACGATTTTCTGTTTAAAAAGACCGTACTCGTAGCGGATTGAGCAGCCGAAGGCAGGGAGATTAAGTGTGGTAAGCGAATCTATAAAGCATGCCGCCAGCCTTCCGAGACCGCCGTTTCCGAGACCCGCGTCGTTTTCCTGCGATGAAATTTCGGCGAGAGAATAGCCCATAGAGTTGAGAACCGCCTCGTAATCATCCGTAAGACCGGTATTCAAAAGATTATTTCCGAGAGCGCGGCCCATAAGAAACTCAAAGGAAAGGTAAAACAATTCCTTGTTCTGCACCTTTCTCTGCGCTCTGCGGTAATTTGTCCATTTGTTGACAATAGTATCGCGGACTGTAAGAGCCGTTGCCTTATAAATATGCTCGGGTGTTGCATCCTCAAGAGTTCTGCCGAAGTGACGGCTGAGCTTGCCGAGAATTTCTCCCTTCAGCGCCTGCTGAGAGGCGGTAAGTTCAATGTTGCTCATTTGTATATTAAACCCCTTTACTATAAATATGCATTCCAAAGATATGTCCCGACTATTTTACACCAAACTTTCATACAAGTCAATATATTCTTTTGCGCTTTGCTTCCATGAATAGTCCTTGGCCATTGCTCTTCTGCATATGCCGTTCCATTCCTTGCGGCGGTTATAGTAAATTTCATGAGCGTATCTGATAACTCCGAGCATCTCATGGGCGTTGTAATTCTTAAAGCTGAAGCCCGTGCCGGTGTTTTCATATTCGTTATACGGCTCGACGGTATCCTTCAAGCCGCCCGTTTCGCGCACTACCGGGAGCGTGCCGTAGCGCATTGCGATGAGCTGATTCAGTCCGCAGGGCTCAAAGAGCGAGGGCATGAGCGTAACATCGCTTCCCGCATATATCTTATGGGCAAGCGTGTTGTCAAAGCGTATCTGCGCGCTGACTCTTCCGTGATACTTCCAGTCGAAATACCTGAGAGAATCCTCATATTGCTTATCGCCCGTTCCGAGGACGATTACCTGTATATTCTGATCGAAGCAGATATCGTCAAGAACGCAGTTCAGAAGGTCTACACCTTTCTGTCCCGTAAGGCGCGTTACCATGCTGATTATGAACTTTTCCTCGTCCTCTATCATACCGAGCTCTCTCTGAAGCGCAACCTTGTTTGCCTTTTTCTTTGATATGAAATCTCTCGAATTGTACTTTTCGTAAATCATTTCATCCGTTCTGGGATTATAGCTTTCATAATCAAGCCCGTTTACTATACCGCGCAGATTATTGCTTCTCGCGCGCAGAAGTCCGTCAAGCTTTTCGCCGTAGAACTCCGTCTTTATTTCCTCCGCATAAGTGGGGCTTACGGTCGTAATATAGTCCGAATATGTCAGCGCGCCCTTCATGAAGCTTGCGTCCTTGTAAAACTCAAGCTTATCGGCAGTGAAATAATAATCGCTCAGCTCGCACACGTCGGCTATAACTTTTTTGTCGTAAATGCCCTGGAATTTGAGGTTATGGATGGTGAACAAAGTCTTTATCCTGCTGTAGCGTCCGTCATACGCATAATGCGCGCGCAAGAGTACGCTGACCATGCCTGTCTGCCAGTCGTTTGCATGGATTACATCAGGCCAGAAATCTATCACCTGCAAAAGCGCAAGCACCGCCTTGTCAAAGAAAGCAAATCTTTCAATGTCGGTGGCAATATCGCCGTAAATATATTTTGCGCCAAAGTAGAACTCGTTATCCACAAAATAATACGTCACGTTATTCATCTGAAGCTCAAATACACCGCAGTACTGACTTCTCCAGCCCATCTTAATATAGATATGATCGATATAGCGCATCTGCGACGTATATTTTTCGGCTATCATCCCGTATTTGGGAAGTATTACCCTCGTATCAACGCCCTGAGCTACCAGCTCCTGCGGAAGCGAACCCGCAACATCGCCCAATCCGCCTGTTTTTACAAACGGCGTGCATTCACTTGTTACAAATAAAACATTCATCAGTATCAATCCTTTCAATTTTTCAACAACAAGTCACGGTGCCCTCCTTTGGGTACCGTGACCTGATATATTATTTTAAATAAGCGTTCTCTTTGGAAGGATAAACGGATAGTTCGGCTGACCGATAAGTCTCTTCCCGCTTCTGAGCGTACACTCCTTATCGATAACGACATTCTCCAAATCGCAGTTATCCTGAATAACGGTGTTCTGCATCACAATACAATTCCTTACAACAGCGCCCTTTCCGATTCTCACGCCTCTGAAAATAATACTGTTTTCAACAACGCCGTCGATTATACATCCGTCTGCCACCAGCGAATTTTTTACCTCCGCTTCGTCCAGATACTTCGTCGGAACCTGATCCTTTACCTTTGTGTATATACGGTACTTTCCGTCAAATATCTCGCTTCTGACCGCGGGATCAAGCATCTTCATATTATTGTCATAATATGTTCTGATAGAATCGATACGTCCCACAAAGCCTTCATACTTATACGCGTTTATTCTGAGATAATTCATGCTTCCGCGGATAATATCGTTTACGAGATCCTGACCGCCCTTTACATGCGCTTCCTCAACCATGGACTGAAGCCTTGCCTTGTCAATGATATACATATCCATTCCGGCGTTCGGCGACTTGGGATTGCGCTGGCTGTAATGTATATCTGTAACTCTTCCGTCGGGAGCAACGTCATATGTTGTGCAGTTTCTGAGCTGCTCGTCGTTTAAAGCCATCTCGTTGTATATAACGGTTATATCCGCTCCGGACTTTTCGTGAGCCTCGATAGCGTCATTGTACGTCATGTTGCAGAGTACGTTTGCGCCGCTGAGAACAACATATTTCTGCTTGCTGCGATGAAGATATGTCAGCACACCCTGAAGAAGGTCAACCTCGCTGCCCGCAAGCCCTGCGGAAGCGTTTCCGCGAAGCTGCGGAGGAAGTATAAAGAGACCGTAGCTCTTACGGTTAAGGTCCCAGGGCTTTCCCGTACCTACATGATCCATAAGAGAGGAATAGTTGAACTGAGTTGCTATGCCGACATTTATTATGCCCGAATTAACCATATTGGAAAGAACAAAGTCTATAAGGCGGTACCTGCCCGCGAAGGGGAGCGCGGATATATCGCGAACCTCCGTAAGCTCGTTCAGTCTTACATTATTGTTTCTTGTAAGAATAATGCCCATTGCGTTTGTCATTTATATCTCCCCCTTCCTTACGCTTTAACGGTCTTTGCGACCATTGCGTTAACGCCTATTTTTACGCCGTCTCCGATAGAGATATTCCCGCCTATAAGGGAAATATCATCAGAGCAGTACTTGCTCTTGTACTTTTCCGAATCAACGCTCTTGTCGCCTATCACGCACCCCGCGCCGATTACGGCGTCTGTGCCTATGATAGCCTTCTTTACATGCGTGTTCTCGCCTATTACAACTCCGGGGAAGATAATCGAATCTTCAACGACGCTTCCCTTCCCTACTGTTACGCCCTCCGACAGGACGGAATTTTTTACCGCTCCGTAAATGTTGCAGCCCTCGGTAATGCAGGAATTTACAACGCTTGCGCCCTCTGCCACATAATGCGGCGGCTTAACGGGGTTACGGGAGAATATTCTCCAGTTCGCGTCGTACATATCAAGCTGCGGCTGATCCGAAAGAAGATCCATATTTGCCTCCCAAAGGCTCTGAACCGTTCCCACATCCTTCCAGTAGCCCTCGAAGCCGTATGCGCAAAGGGTTTCGCCCGCTTCAAGCATTGCCGGGATTATATTCTTGCCGAAATCGTTGCTGCTTCCGGGCGTTCTTTCATCCATCACAAGATATTTCTTCAGCGTCTCCCACTTGAAAACATAAACGCCCATTGACGCAAGATTGCTCTTAGGCTCCTTCGGCTTTTCAACAAACTTTGTAATATTCGCATTTTCGTCTGTTTCCATAATGCCGAATCTGCTTGCTTCCTCCCACGGAACCTCGATTACCGCGATAGTGGCGTCAGCGTTATGCTCCTCGTGGAACTTCATCATCTTGTAATAATCCATCTTATAGATGTGGTCGCCCGAAAGGATAACTACATGCTCCGGATTAAACTGGTCAACAAACTCAATGTTCTGATAAATGGCATTGGCAGTGCCCTTGTACCATTCGCCGGTCTCCTCCGTCTGATACGGCGGCAGAACGAATACTCCTCCGTCGTTTCTGTCAAGATCCCATGTGCTTCCGTTACCTATATATGTGTTGAGCTCCAGCGGCTTATACTGCGTAAGCACGCCTATTGTATCTATGCCCGAATGAACACAGTTGCTCAACGCAAAATCAATAATTCTGTACTTGCCGCCGAAAGGCACGGCAGGCTTAGCTACCTTTGATGTAAGGACGCCCAGTCTGCTCCCCTGTCCTCCGGCAAGGATCATAGCTACACACTTGGTTGTCTTCATTATACTTCCTCCTGAAATAATTTATTTTTTTCTCTTTATCGGTCTGCGCTTGAAATACATCGTGGACATAGGCGGTACGCATATGGTGAGCGTATATTTTCTGCCGTCGCACTCGTACGGCTTGCACAAAACCGGTTCCTTATTGCCCGACCCTGTTCCTCCGTAGACGGAGTCGTTAGAGTTAAATACCTCCACATACTCGCCCTTCCTTGAAACCCCGATCGAGTATTCCTTATACTCAACAGGTGTAAAGTTGGAAACAACTATTACCTCGCTGTCTCTTGCCCTACCCTTTCGTATAAACGAAACTATTGAACGGTCGCTGTCGTTTGCGTTTATCCATTCAAAGCCGTCCCAGCTGTCCTCTATCTCCCAGAAGGGTTTGTTCTTCAGATAGAAATGGTTGAGCTGTTTAATATATTCATGGAATCTCGCGTGATGATAGTCCCCCAAAAGGTGCCATTCAAGACCTTCATAGAACCGCCACTCAAGGAACTGCGCTATTTCTCCGCCCATGAAGAGCAGCTTTTTGCCCGGATGCGCCATGTAATAGCCCATAAACGCCCTTAACGAGTCAAACTTTCCGTCATATAGCGCCGACATCTTTCCTATAAGTGACGCCTTGCCGTGTACAACCTCATCATGGGAAAGCGGCAGAATGTAATTTTCCGCAAAGGCATACATCATTGAGAATGTCAGAAGATTGTGATTCCCCCGCCGGAACAGCGGATCCATCGACATATATCTTAAATTGTCGTTCATCCAGCCCATGTTCCACTTGTAATTGAAGCCCAGCCCGCCTACGTCTCTCGGCTTCGTGACAAGGGGCCATGCGGTCGATTCCTCGGCAATCATAAGTATATTCGGGAATTCCGCGAACATGGTTTCATTGAGCCTTCGCAAAAACTCTATCGCTTCGAGGTTTTCGTTTCCGCCGTTCTTGTTCTTTATATATTCCGTTCTCGCATAGTCGAGGTAAAGCATACTTGACACCGCGTCAACTCTGATTCCGTCCATATGATACACATCGGCCCAGAACATTGCCGACGATATCAAAAACGATATTACCTCCGTCTTTGCATAGTCAAAAACAAGCGTACCCCATTCCTTATGCTCGCCGACTCTGGTATCCGAATATTCATAGGTGGGCGTTCCGTCAAACCTTGCGAGACCGAACGCGTCGCGCGGGAAATGCGCCGGCACCCAGTCCATTATAACCTCAATTCCCGCCTTGTGGCACGCGTCTATGAAAAACATCAAATCCTTCGGCTCTCCGTAACGGCTCGTTGCCGAAAAATATCCCGTTACCTGATAGCCCCAGCTGCCGTCAAAGGGATATTCCGTCACAGGCATTATCTCCAGATGCGTATAGCCCATTTCCTTCAGATACGGCACCAGACTCTCCGCCATTTCGCGATAATTGTAGAAGGTTCCGTCCTCATGCATTTTCCAGCTTCCGAGATGGCACTCGTAAATATTCATCGGTCTGGAATAGGGCGCTGTCCTGCTCCTTTTCTCCATATACGACTTGTCCTTCCACTTATAGCCCTCAAGGTCGTATGTTATCGATGCGTTGTCAGGTCTCAGCTGAGAATAAAAGGCATACGGATCGCTCTTGTAAAAGCCCTCTCCGTTCGGCGGCGTTACATAATACTTGTATGTTGCGCCGTCCCTCACTCCTTCAACGAATGTCTGCCATATACCGCTGTGCCCCATTTTTGTCATAGGCGTACTTTTCGGATCCCATGAATTGAAATAGCCCACAACATTTACCGCGCGAGCCTTCGGCGCCCAGACCGCAAAGCGATATCCGCTCTTCCCGTTCAGGACACATTTATGCGCACCGAGGACGTGATAGCTTTTATAATTATTGCCCTCGTTGAACAGGTATACGTCAAAGTCATCGTTAAAAGGATTATGATTTTCGGTTATTTGCCCAAAATACTCCTTTTCCACAACTTTTCACCACTTCCCTATATAATCATTAAGTACATTTTAACAAAAAAACCGCGCGTAGTCAAATCATTTTTGTGATATTTGCGTTATATTATCGTAATTTTTTAAGAAATTTTAAAAAAAACTTTCAACGAACCGTTTTTTCATATATAATCATCATAAAAGAGGTGCTTGCTTATGCCCGAAAAAATAAAATTTCACTCCCTTGCCGCCATTCTTACGTTTATATTGCTGCCTCCCTTATGGTGCCTGTCGGTTCCCGCAATAATATTTTCCTCGGAAGCAAAAAAATTTGCCCGTCTCGGAGCCGTTACTCTCGCGCGTTATTTTTCCGATAAATCACTTAAATTTGTAATTTCCTCATGGCTGATATTTATTATTCTTGCCTCCGCTATCTTTATATTATATCTCATGACGGATCTGTCACTTATATAGCTTATGAAAAGGAGCCGATTTTATGACTAAAGGCGATCTCGCGTATCAAAATTTTCTTAGCGGCATGAACTGTACCCAAAGCGTCCTTCTCGCCTTCCTTGAGGAAACAGGGCTTGATGAAGGAACCGCGTTAAAGCTTGCCCTTCCCTTCGGCGGGGGCATGGGGCGTATGCGTCTCACCTGCGGCGCTGTCACGGGGATGATAATGGTTCTCGGGCTTATCGAGGGTTCGCCCTCTGTCCCCTCCAAGGAGGAAAAAAGCGAATGTTATAAAGCGGTCCGTCTTCTCGCTCAGCGCTTTGAGGAGGAAAACGGCTCTGTTATCTGCTCTGAGCTTCTCGGTCTCAAAAAAAGAGAAGACTCGCACGTTCCCGAGGAACGCACCGCCTCCTACTATAAAAAACGCCCGTGTCCCGAGCTTTGCCGTTCGGCTGCCGATATATTGGAAAAATATCTGAACGAACAAAATCACAGCAAATAAAATCACAAATAAAAGCTCCCGCGGCGTTTTCGGCTGCGGGAGTATTTATTCAGCTTCTGTCTTCTGTCAGCGTAACGGTAACATCCATCA
>CAZIBK010000039.1:0-10031 GCA_964537125.1 uncultured Oscillospiraceae bacterium | reverse complement strand
TTTTTCGTCTATCTGTATGCGCTTCTTTTTCTTTTGACAAGCGCTGACGCACTGACAATCAGAACGCAAATCGCACCGATAAACGCGATTTCCTTGTATCCTCCCCTTTCGGCAAAGGCAATCGCGCTCGTCAAAAGAAAGGCAAAGGACGCCGAGACGCACTTTCCGAGAAAATATCTCTTCAAGCTGAAATCATACTTTGCCGTCAGCGCCGCAGTCTGCGCGTGAACCGACAGCCCGCCCCACGACAGAAACAGCGCCGCAAGAGGCATACTTCGCGCCTCTCCCGCCAAAAATACGCCCTTTGTCATTTCCGTAAGTCCGCAGAGAAGCGGTATTCTTTCAAGCTTTAAAACGCTTATCACGGCGTTAAAAACGATTATCGACGCGGCAACGTTTATCATTGCGCCGCCCGAGGAGGAAATGCTCTTTCCCAAAACGCTCATTGGGGAGGGCTTATTTTTTTTGTACTCCGCCCACGCGTCGGAGAGCTTGATATCCCCGCGCGGCGCGCCGCCCTCCCGCATGACCGCTCCCGTCACAACCGCCGATATAATATGTACAAGATAAAGCATCAGCCCCGTGTGCAGGCTCCCGAACGCGCCTATCCCTGCCGCGCTCAGTATAAAAACCGCTCCCGAATTGTTGCAGAATGAAAGAAGCCTTTCCGCCTCACGTTTGTCTATCATCCCTCCCTCGTACATATCGCACACCGCCTTCACTCCCGAGGGATAGCCGCCCAAAAGTCCCGTCACAAATGACGCCGCGCCGTAGGGCGACACATTGAAAAGCCTCGTAAACACCTTTGAAACCGCCGCCGCAAATACCCCTGCAAGCCCCGAGGATATCACCGCCGAGGAAAATACCGCAAAGGGCAGAAGCGACGGTATCGCGCTCTCTAAGGCAAGCCTCACTCCCTCCGCAGCCCCCATAGCCGACCTCTCGGGGAAAAATATGAGCATTAAGCACGCCAACGCAAACATAATATCCCTCCTTTTCAAATAAATATATGATAGTCCCCACCGAAAGGATGATTTTTATTGGCAAGAAAAAGCAAAAGGCATACTTTTTTTGAAAAGGCAGAGGGCGTATTCGGCTCGGCTCTCGGCGATTCTCCGGCAATAACGCTGTCGGGCTCCGTCTGCGAGATAGACAATTTTAAGGCTCTTTTGGACTTTTCATCGGAAAGCATTCGTATAAATACCTCGGACGGCGTTGTCCGAATAATGGGCAAAAATCTTGAAATCTCCGTTGTCACTGACGAAAATGTCTCCGTAACGGGCAAAATCGGAAGTCTGGAATTTGAATAAAAGGGTGATTTGTTGAAAATTCGGTTTATAAATTTTCTCCACGGCTATACGCTTTTGAAGGCGGAAGGCGTTTTTTGCGAAAGAATAATAAATATTGCGGGCGAATACGGCATATTTGTCTGGGGACTGAAACGCCTTGACGAGCTTACCGTCACCTTTTTTGTCAGCCGAAAAGGGGCGGATAAGCTTCTTGCCTCAGATATTCCCTCAAACCTCAGCCTGACAAAGGAAAAGAGCTTCGGACTTCCCGCGATATTTTCCAAATATAAAAAACGCCGCCTGCTTTTCATATGCCCGTTTCTCGCCGCCGCGGCAGTTTTTGCTTCCACGCGGTTTATATGGTATGTAAACGTCGTTACCGACGACCCTTCTCGGGAGGCGCTGATCCTTGAAGAGCTTAAAGCCCTCGGCGTAAAGCGCGGCGCGCTTAAGTCGGCAATCAATCAGGGCGAGATAAAGCGAAAGATGATGCTCTCCGACGATTCCCTTCTCTGGATTTGGGTTGACATCAAGGGTTCGAGCGCCATAGTCCGTCTTGCCGAGCGCACCAAGGCTCCGGAGGTTTTTGACGAGGACGGTTTTTATAATATATATTCTCTTAAGGACGCCGTCATAACACGCATTACAGCAACCGGCGGCGCCGCAAAGGTATCTGTCGGCGACACAGCTCTTAAAGGACAGCTTCTCATCGAGGGGAGTATGCTCATCGGCGAGGACGAAACAAAATATATCCATGCCTCAGGCGAGGTATACGGCTCCGTCTGGGAGGAAAAAACAGCTTTGATTCCCAAACAAACGGAAATACGCACTCCCACGGGGCGAAAGAAGGAACGCCTTAAAATAAATTTTTCAAAATTTGATATAAAACTTTTCATAAACAGTAGCATTGAGTACCAAAAATATGATATTATAGAGGAGGTTAGACCGCTTTTGTTTCTTCCCGTATCTTTTGCAAAAACGACATACAGGGAGGTTACGGTCGCCTATTCGGATAACGACACAAACGCTCTTGTTGAGGACAGCAAGCGGTCGTTTTCCGAGGAACTCGGCGCACAGGGCTTTACCGTCACATATATCGAGGCAGCCGAGGAGGATGCCGGCGATAATATCCGCGTAACGCTTCGCGCGCTCTGCGAAGAAAATATAGCAGCCGAACGGAGGATGTATCTTGGAGAAGATAATTCAGTCACAGAGCCTTGACGAAATAATGGCGGCATTCGGGAGCTACGACTCAAACGTCAGGCTTATAGAAAAAGCGTTTTCCGTCACAATATCAAACCGTGACGGAACGATAAAAATAATAGGCGAGGACGATTCCTGCGAAAGGGCGGCGAGGGTATTTTTTGACCTTTTCGCCCTTGCCAAAAGCGGGGAAGTGCCTGACGAGCAGTCTGTCCGCTATTCCATCGACATGGCGAAGGCGGGCGTTGATCCGCAGTATGCGTCCGTATCCGACGCCATATGTATAAACTCAAAGGGCAGACCTGTCAAGTGGAAAACCGCAGGTCAGAAGGCTTATGTGGAGAAGATGCGGAATAATACCGTTGTCATAGCCATAGGACCCGCAGGCACGGGTAAGACCTATCTTGCCGTTGCCATGGCGGTGGACGCCTTCCGCCGCAAGGAGGTGTCGAGGATAATTCTCACCCGCCCTGCTGTCGAGGCAGGGGAAAAGCTCGGTTTCCTCCCCGGGGATTTGCAGATGAAGGTTGACCCGTACCTTCGTCCCCTCTATGACGCCCTTGCGGACATGCTCGGCTTTGAAAATTATCAAAAATATGTTGAACGCGGGCTTATAGAGGTCGCTCCCCTTGCGTATATGCGCGGAAGAACGCTTGACGACGCGTTTATCATCCTTGACGAGGCGCAGAACACCACTCCCGAACAGATGAAAATGTTCCTCACCCGTATAGGCTTCGGCTCCCGCGCCGTCATAACGGGCGACGTCACGCAGATTGACCTCCCCGACGGAAAGCGAAGCGGTCTCAAGGAGGCTGTCAAAATACTCCGAGGCATAGAGGATCTTGAAATATGCGCCCTCTCTTCGAGCGATATCATTCGCCATCCGCTTGTTCAGAAGATAATTGCCGCGTATGAAAAATACGAAAAATCCCGCGGCGACAGACCCGCCGACAGACCTAAATCCAAAAAATAAAATGAGGTGATTATATGACACGCCAAAGAATAATCTGCTTTCTCCTTATTGCCGTTGCGTTTTCGGCTCTTATCGGCATAACGCTTTTTTCCGATTCCTCCACGCAGTACGATATCGAGGCGGGACAAGTCTCCCCGAGCGATATCTATGCCACAAGAAATATTACCGACTCCTTTACCACCGCGGCACGAAAGGAAGCCGCCGCAAACGCCGTAGCCGATATTTATGTCACCGACACTGTCGCTGCGGATCAGGCTGTCGGCTCTGCAAACGAATTTATGTCGGCATTAAAGGAGGTTCTGTCCTACAAGGCGGCTGAAGGCGAGGAAATCGACAAATCCGCACTGCTTTTGTCAAAGGTCAAGCTTTCACTTTCCGCGTCTCTTGCCTCGGAGCTTGTCAGCCTCTCTTCGGATGAATATGACAGTCTCTCGTCTGTTCCCACATATATAAGGGAGGTTATGGATAACGGCGTAACCGATAAGGACGAGGGCATTTCAGCCTTTTCCGAAATACTCTCCGCCGAATATTTTCCCGAAGAGCTGCGCTCTGTCGCCTTAGCGCTCGCCTCGGAATTTATTTCCGTCAATAAAGAGCTCGATATGGCTGCAACTCAGGCGGCGCGCGACGCGGCTGCCGCTTCCGTTGCGGACGTCACATATATGAAAAATCAAACTATTGTCCGCCGAGGCGAGGTAGTCAGCGAGGCGCAGTATAATATGCTCAAGGATCTGGGCTTTATAAACGGCTCTGCCTCTGTTGACCTTTTCCATACCGTAAGCGTCGTAACTCTTGTGACCTTCGGCGCGGCGCTTTCCGTTTTGTATTACATATTCCGAGGCAAAAGGTCAATATCCGCGTCTCCCGTCGCCTCCTGTATTATATGCTCGTTTTTGTCCGTCGTGGGCGCTCTTTTAGCCTCCTTCGGAAGCAGCGAGATTTATCTTATGCCGCTTTCGGTCTGTCCGGCTCTTGTCGCGCTGCTTTTAGGCTCCGATATGGCGGCTGTTTTGAACATTCTCATCTCAATAATCGTGCTGTTTGAAACGGGCAGCGCGGAAACGGCATTTGCAGCCGCCGTATCGGGTTTAGTCTGCGCGCTGCTTTTTTCACGCGTGCGCAGAAGAACTCACCTTCTGTCCGCAAGCCTTATTTCCGCGGCAGTCTACGGCATTGTATATGCCGCGTTTTACACAGAAACCGCAAGGAACGTGTTTGACATATTAACCGTACTCGGCAAGGGCGCGCTCGGCGCATTTTTCGGCGGCGTACTCGCCATAGGCACCATTCCCTTCTGGGAGGCCATTTTTGACGTAATAACCCCCATGAAGCTGGGCGAGCTTTCAAACCCCGAACATAAGCTTCTCAAAAAGCTTATGCAGAAAGCTCCGGGGTCGTATCATCATTCGCTCACGGTCGCGAACATGGCTGACGCGGCAGCCTCCGCGATAGGGGCAAACTCCCTTCTTGCACGGGTCGGCGCGTATTATCACGATATCGGCAAAATGAACGATCCTCTTTATTTTAAGGAAAATCAGCTTAATATGATAAACCCTCACGACTCCCTCGAACCGGAGGAAAGCGCGAAAATAATAATAAAGCACGTCAAGGACGGCGCCGCTCTTGCGGATTCCTATCATCTTCCCCGCGCCGTAAAGAATATTATTCTCCGTCATCACGGCACCACCACCGCAGGCTACTTTCTGTATAAGGCAAAGCAAAAAAATCCCGATGTGGACGAATCGATATTCACCTACCCCGGTCCCGTTCCGCAAACCAAGGAGGAAACCGTTATAATGCTTGCCGACGCCTGCGAAGCGGCTGTGCGCGCGATGCGCGAAAAGAGCGACGTTGAAGCAAGGGACGTTGTTGACGATATCATTTCATCCCGTATTTCCGAAGGTCAGCTCTCATGCTCCGCCCTCTCCTTTGCCGACCTTGAAAAGGTGAAGGAATCCTTCACGCAAACTCTTAATCAATATTTCCACAAGCGAATAATATATCCTCAAAACGAGAAGAACGGGAAAAAGGAGAATAAAAATGGTTGAGTTTACAATAGAAAACGAACAGGACGCTGTCCCCTTTACGCCGGAGCTTGAAGCCGTCCTTCGCGAGGCTGTTCAAACAACACTTGACGTCCTCGGCTGGGGCGATGAAAGGTGCGCCGTCAGCGTGACTGTAACAGACGACGAAAAAATCCGCGAAATAAATAACCTCTACCGCCATATCGACGCCCCTACCGACGTGCTCTCCTTCCCTATGATAGAGTTTGACAGCGAGGGCGAAGCTCTCGTTTCCGAAGGCGACTACGAGGGCGATACGCTTCTTTTGGGCGACATAGTCATATCTCTTGAAAGGGCAAAGGCGCAGAGCGAGGAATACGGTCATTCCCTTAAGCGCGAGGCGGGCTTTCTCACGGTTCATTCCGCGCTGCACCTTATGGGCTTTGACCACATAAAGGAGGAGGACGCCGCCGTCATGCGCCCTCTTGAAAAGGAAATCCTTGAAAAGATGGAGCTGAAACGCGAATGAAAAACAGCAGCTTTTTTAAAGGCAGCCTCGTCTGCGCCCTGCGCGGCATAGCCTTGACATTTAAAACCGAGCGGAATTTCCGCTTCGATACGGCGATGGCTCTTGCGGTAATTATCGCCTCTGTTGTTTTTGCGCTTGACAAATGGGAAAAATGTGTAGTATTCTCTCTTTGTGCGTTGGTTTTAAGCCTTGAGGCAGTCAACTCGGCGATAGAACGCGCCGTAAACCTTGCCGAGCCCGGCTTTAACCCGACGGCAGGCGCCGCAAAGGACATAGCCGCGGGAGCTGTTCTTGTTTCCGCGTTATTTTCCGCCCTTATCGGGCTTTACATCTTTATCCCTCATGGGATAGAATTTATAAGGGGGCTTTTAAATGCCTGAAAAAACAGCCGCTCTCAATTTCGCCGTCAAGGCGTCAAACCTCTGCGGCTTCTTAAAAAGCGAAAAGGGGGAAACGCTTATCGCGCCGAAGCTTTTTGATGCGGCAACGGCTGTTTCGGAGTGCGCGTATTCGCTTCAAAACCCGTCGCTTTCAAAAAATGACCTTGCGCTTCTGAAAAAAGAGGCTTCCCTTTCCGCCGACAAGGCTTTGCTTTATTTGGATATGCTCTATATGTCCGGCTGTATAAGCCTTGCCCAAAAGGACAGCATGGTCAAAACACTCGATATATTAAAAAAAGAAATAAATGTATAAGGACTGATAACATGAGCTTTAAATCAGGTTTCGTAACAATCGTCGGCAGACCGAACGTAGGCAAATCGACTCTTTTGAACGCCCTCACGGGCGAAAAAATCGCCATCGTATCAAATAAGCCGCAGACAACCCGCAGCAAAATCCTCTCCATTCTCACGACGGAGGACTGCCAGATAGTTTTTGTCGACACTCCCGGCGTCCATCGGCCGAGGACGCGTCTCGGCGAATATATGAATAAGGTTGTCACCTCCTCAATGGAGGCTGTGGACGCGGTTCTTTTCGTAACCGAAGCCTCCCGCGATCTTTCAGACGGCGAAAAGCAAATGCTTGCGGACATTTTTTCAAAGAAAATACCCGTAATCCTCATCTTAAATAAAGCAGACGCGCTTAAAAACAAGGAGGAGCTTCTCGCCCGTATTGCCAACGTCTCCGCTTTCGGCGAGTATAGCGCGATAATTCCCATATCCGCCCTTAAAAAGGACGGTGTTTCCGAGGTTTTGGATGAAATAAAGTCCCTTCTTCCCGAAGGGCCGAAGTATTATCCCGATGACATGATAACCGACAGAACGGAACGCGAAATGGTTTCTGAAATAATCCGCGAAAAGATGCTCCGCCTTCTCGATAAAGAGGTTCCCCACGGGACAGCGGTAGCGGTAGAGTCGATGAAGGAGGAGGAAGGTCTCACCCGTATCGGAGCCGTAATCTACTGCGAAAAGGCAAGCCATAAGGGCATAATAATCGGCAAGGGCGGAGAAATGCTCAAGCGCATCGGCTCCTACGCCCGCTCGGATATCGAAAAGATGCTTGATAAAAAGGTCTTTCTTGAGCTTTGGGTAAAGGTCAAGGAGGACTGGCGCAATTCAAGCTCTATGCTTCACGAATTGGGCTATGAGGAGACGGAGGAATAAAACTGTCAAAAAAATACGTTTTTTGACAGGCATAGTTTGTAGATTATTTCAATTGACTAAAACGGCGGTTTAAAGGTATAATGTAGT
The DNA here is from genome assembly GCA_964537125.1 of uncultured Oscillospiraceae bacterium. Taxonomy (GTDB): domain Bacteria; phylum Bacillota; class Clostridia; order UMGS1883; family UMGS1883; genus CAZIBK01. The sequence continues at coordinate 2,346 of CAZIBK010000039.1, read as the reverse complement.
TTGTCCCCTCGGGGGTGAATAATAATACAAGGAGGAATTATCATGGAAAAGCTTGACTTGTTATATGAAGGAAAGGCTAAAAAGGTATATCTTACGGATGACTCTGACGCGCTTATTGTAGATTATAAGGACGACGCAACAGCGTTCAACGGTCTTAAAAAGGGCAGCATATCGGGCAAAGGCGTTGTCAACAACCGTATGACCAACCTCATTTTCAAGATGCTCGAAAGAAACGGTATTGAAACACACCTTATTGAGGAACTCAGCGACAGAGAAACGCTCGTTAAGAAGGTATCCATAGTTCCTCTTGAGGTTATTGTACGAAATGTTGCCGCAGGCAGCTTCTCAAAGCGTTTCGGCGTTGAAGAGGGAACGGCTCTTGCCTCCCCCACGCTTGAATTTTGCTATAAGAACGACGACCTCGGCGACCCCATGATAAACGATTATCAGATTTATGCTCTCAACCTCGCGACGCGCGAAGAGCTTGAGAAAATTTCCCGAATGACCTTTAAAATCAACGACCTTCTCTGCCGCTTTTTCAGTGAGATAGGCATAAGGCTCATCGACTTTAAGATTGAATTCGGCCGTTATCACGGCGACGTCATCCTTGCGGATGAAATCTCTCCCGACACTTGCCGCCTCTGGGACAAGGAGACTAACGAAAAGCTCGATAAGGATCGCTTCAGAAGGGATCTCGGCAATGTTGAGGGCGCTTACGAAGAGGTATTCAAGCGTCTCGGCTTATAACCCTGAGGAGCTACGCTCCCCGCACCGACCGCAATCGTTCATAAGCTCCGTCTCAAGCGGGCTTTGCGAGCGTTGCCCCGATGTAAAAATTCAAGGAAACAAAGTACCTTTAAGGAGATTTGAAATGTTCTCTACTTACGACGATAAGCCGAATGACTGTAAGATTAAGGACTGTAAGCTTAAGGAAGAATGCGGCGTTTTCGGTTTCTTTAACCTTGACGATTATGACAGCGCCCAGATGACATACTACGGGCTTTTCTCACTTCAGCACCGAGGGCAGGAAAGCTGCGGAATAGCCGTCTGTCAGGGCGAAAATATACGCAGCTATAAAAACATGGGTCTTGTCAACGAGGTTTTCACGCCTGATGTTCTCTCGCTCCTCGTAGGTGATATGGCAATAGGTCACGTCCGCTACTCCACTACCGGCGAAAGCCGCCGCGAAAACGCGCAGCCGCTCGTCACAAAGTACATCGGCGGTACGCTTGCGGTGGCTCATAACGGCAACCTGACAAACGGCGCCGAGCTTCGCGAGGAGTTTGAGGAAAAAGGTATGCTCTTTCAGACCACCATCGACTCCGAGGCAATGGCGTACGTCATAGCTCAGGAATGCCGCACGGCTCCCTCGGTTGAACAGGCGGTGGCAAACAGTATGCTCCGCATCCACGGCGCGTATTCGCTCGTTATCATGACTCCCGGTAAAATGATAGCTGCCCGCGATGAGCTGGGTATGCGTCCCCTTTCCATAGGAAAGTTAGGTAATTCATATATCTTTGCCTCGGAGACCTGCGCCATAGATGCCGTAGGCGGCGAATTTGTCCGCGATGTGCTTCCCGGAGAGGTAGTTTCCGTTGATAAGGAAAACGGGCTTTCCTCAAACCTTTCACGCTACGGCAAGCAGTGCAGAATGTGCATTTTTGAATATATATACTTCGCTCGAAGCGACAGCACCATAGAAGGGCTCAGCGTTTACGAAGCAAGGAAAATGGCAGGCAGGCTTTTGGCTCGCCGGCACCCGGCAGACGCCGACATTGTAATCGGCGTTCCCGACAGCGGTCTCGACGCCGCCATAGGCTTTGCCGAGGAAAGCGGCATCCCCTACGGGCATGGGCTTCTCAAAAACCGCTATATAGGCCGTACCTTTATACAGCCCGACCAGACAATGCGCGAAAAAAGCGTCCGCCTTAAGCTTAATCCTTTAAGAAGCGCCATAGAAGGCAAGCGTATAGTCATGATAGATGATTCCATTGTTCGCGGCACCACCTGCCGAAGAATAGTAAATATGCTTAAGGACGCAGGCGCCAAGGAGGTACATATGCGCGTCTCCTCGCCGCCGTTCCTCTATCCGTGCTATTTCGGCACCGATATTCCCTCTCAGGAGCTTCTCGTTTCGTGGAAGCGCTCCGTGGAAGAGGTTCGTCAAATAATAAACGCCGATTCCCTCGGCTTCCTTGACGCCGATTCCCTCGGCGAAATGATAAAGGGCGCCCGCTGCGGCTACTGCGACGCGTGTTTTACAGGCAACTACCCGATGGAAACGCCCTATAAAGGCGAAATACTTAAATAAAGCAAGCCCCGTTTATCTCTCGATAAACGGGGCTT
>CAZIBK010000038.1:0-10452 GCA_964537125.1 uncultured Oscillospiraceae bacterium | reverse complement strand
GCAGAGAACCGTATTGAAACGGTTCTCTGCTTTAAATTTATAAATAAACTTATTGAAATAAGAGGTGCGGAGTGATAAAATATACTGAGAGTAATGTGAAATATCCTTTCACGTTAGCCTCCGGCAGGATTAAATTAGAATTTTACTTAGGAGGGGTTTTATGAACATATTGATGCTTCTTACACCAAAGAGCGAGGTTGTATATATTAAAGATACCTTTTCCGTTCGCCAGGCTCTTGAAAAAATGGAATACCACCGTTACAGTGCGGTTCCGATTATAAACAGCGACGGCGGATATGTGGGAACGATAACAGAGGGCGACCTTCTCTGGGGCTTAAAAAATAAACTTATGAACGAGGAATGGGACGAGCTTAACTATCAAAGCGTAATGGAGATACCTCGCCACTCGGACAACAAGCCCATCGGTATAGGCGAGAGGGTGGAGGATCTTTTTGAGACAGCCATGACGCAGAATTTTGTGCCCGTAATAGACGATTCAAACACGTTTATCGGAATCGTTACAAGGCAGAAGATAATGAGATATATCGCAAACAGAGAGAAGGAATAAGAATGAAAAGGTTTAAGGTTAAGAACATTGCAATAATAGAAGGAATAGTGCTTGCGATAGCGCTTGTAATATTCAGGGTGTTTGTTTTCCGCCTGATAAACGATGAGAGAATGCTGCACATTAAACTGTCTACCCATATATTTATGATAGGAGCAACGCTGACGGTGTTTTGCGCCTTTGCGCTGACGGTGAAGCGGGCATGGAAAACCCATGGCAAGTTTATGCTTCTGCCCGGAATATTTACGGTTTTCGGAATATTGATGCAGGCTATGGCATACGATGTGGATTTTTAACAGAGAGGTAAAGCAAATGATATATCTTGACAACAGCGCAACTACCGCGCCGGCGCCGGAGGTTGTTGAGGCGGTGTATGAGTTCTCAAAATCGACCTTCGGCAATCCGTCCAGCCTGCACGGCGAGGGGCGGCGCGCTTTGCACGCTCTAAGGGACGCGAGAAAGGCTGTTGCTTCATATATGGGCTGCGGCGAGGACGAAATATATTTTACCTCGGGCGGAACCGAAGCGGACAACATAGCAATATTGGGCGCGGCAAACATAAAAAAGGGCAGCAGAATAGTTACGACGGCAATAGAGCATCCCGCGGTTTTGAGGGCGGTGGAGCATCTCGAAGATCGCGGCTTTGAGGTGATAAAAATAATGCCCGAGCGCGACGGCTCGATAGATACAGATAAGGTTGCGGAAGCCGTAAACGACAGGACTTGCCTTGTCAGCGTGATGCATGTGAATAATGAAACAGGAGCCGTCATGGATATTGCAAGGATAGCGGCGGAGGCAAAGAAAAAGGCTCCGCGTGTCCTTGTACACACCGACGCCGTACAGAGCTTCGGTCATATTGAAACGAAGCCGTACATATTGGGCGTTGACTTAATGAGCGTAAGCGGTCATAAGATACACGGTCCCAAGGGAACGGGTGTTCTTTTTGTCAGAAAGGGCGTCAACGACCTTAAGTCGCCGATATTCGGCGGAGGACAGGAAAAGGGGATTCGCTCCGGCACCGAAAACACATATGCCATACACGGGCTTGCAAAGGCTGTGGAGCTTATCGACCTTAAATGCGGCGAAGAGGTGGCAAGGCTGAGAAAAAAGCTGAAGGATTCGCTTTTGGAGTATGACAAGACAGAGTATAACGGCGGCGAAAATGTGTCGCCGTATATATTGAATATGTCGTTCATAGGCGTACGCTCCGAGGTAATGCTCAATGCGCTTGACAGCCGGGGGATATGCGTTTCAAGCGCGTCCGCGTGTGCGGGAGGCAAGGCAAAGAGCCACGTTCTCACCGCAATGGGAGTAAAGCATGCGGATAACGCCATCCGCTTCAGTATGTCGCGCTACACGACGGAGGAGGAAATTGACGCTGCTGTTGCCGCCGTCGGCGATATATTGAAAATGTTCAGAAGATAAGGGGATTCATATATGAAGGAAATACTTTTGGTGAAGTACGGGGAAATCATTTTAAAGGGATTGAACCGAGGAAAATTTGAAGATATATTGATATCAAATATACGCCGCGCCGCAGGAGCTGACAGGATAGAAAGCATAAAAAAGAGTCAGGCGATAATTTATATAACTCCCGCAAACGGGTGTGATATCGACGAGTTGGCAAAGAAAATATCCAAGGTTTTCGGCATCATATCCATAACCCGTGCCGGAGTTTTTGAAAAGGACATGGACGTTATACTGTCAAGCGGAGCGGACTATGTCGTGCCGTTTATGGGCGGTATAAAGACCTTTAAGGTCGAGGCGAAGCGGAGCGACAAAAAGTTTCCGTATGATTCGCCTGCGATTTCCCGCCTTATGGGCGGAGCGCTTCTTGAGAGAATGCATTATCTCAAGGTGAACGTAAAAGAGCCCGACACCGTAGTCCGCGTTGAAATACGCGACAGCGAGGCATATGTATTTGCCGAAAATGCCGTTACGAAGGGACCGGGCGGGATGCCTGTGCGCTCAAACGGCAGGGCGACGCTCCTTATATCGGGCGGGATAGATTCCCCCGTTGCAGGGTGGATGATGGCAAAGCGCGGCGTTGAGATAGAGGCGGTTCACTTCTGCTCGCCTCCGTACACCGGAGAGCTTGCAAAGGAAAAGGTGATAAGCTTAGCCGAGATAATCGCCGAGTACACGGGCGGATTTACAATGTATATCGTACCCTTTACCGAACAGCAGCTTGCGATACGCGACAACTGCCCCGAGGAGCATCTGACGCTTATCATGCGGAGAATGATGATGAAGGTCGCGGAAAAAATAGCGCGGAGGAATAAATCGAATGCGCTTATAACGGGCGAGAGCTTAGGTCAGGTGGCAAGCCAGACAATAGAAGCTCTTGCCGTTACGAACAGCGCGGTTGAGATGAATGTGCTGCGCCCCCTTATAGGCATGGATAAGGAGGAAATAATCACTGTCGCGAGAAGGATAGGCACATTTGAAACCTCCATTCTGCCTTATGAGGATTGCTGCACGGTGTTTGTTCCGAAGCATCCGACAACGCGCCCGAAGATTGAAAGCGTATTAAAGAGTGAAAGCAGGATTGATATGGACTATTGGGTGAACAAAGCAGTCGAGGATACCGAATGGATAAGAATTGAGGCAATAACGTGAAAGTCCCTTTCGCGTTAGCCTCCGGCAGGATTAAATTCGCGCTTGCGCAATGATCTCTTATTATTTTGCCCTGCGATAAGAGATTGAGTTTAATCCCTATTTGTGCCGACGCAGGGCGGCGGAATGGAGAATTAATATGAAAACCGCTGAAATAATTTGTGTGGGAACAGAGCTTCTGATGGGGCAGATTGTAAATACGAACGCGCAGTTTATCGCAGAGAGGCTGACGGGCGCGGGAATTGCGCTAAATCATTCGCTTGTTGTGGGTGACAATCCCAAAAGGCTTAAGGACGCGGTGCTTCTGGCAAAGTCGAGAAGCGATATAATAATATTTACGGGCGGGCTGGGCCCGACGGACGACGATTTGACAAAAGAGACTGTTGCCGCAGCTTTCGGAAAAAGGCTGATCCTGCACAGGCAGTCTCTTGACAATATGATGACCTATCTTAAGGATTCGGGCAAAAATATGTCGAAAAATAACGAAAAGCAGGCATATCTTCCCGAGGGCTGCATTGTGATAGAAAATCACAACGGCACCGCGCCCGGATGTATAATAGAGGATGAGGGCAAGTACGCGATAATGCTTCCGGGTCCTCCGAGAGAAATGAACCCCATGTTTAACGATACGGTTTTGCCGTTTTTACAGGGGCTTTCGCCGCTTGTCATGCGTTCAAGGGTGCTGCGCCTTTTCGGCATAGGGGAGAGCCGCGCCGCCGCAATGCTTGACGAGATTATAAAAAATCAGACAAATCCGACAATAGCTCCGTATGCCAAGGAGGGGGAGGTCACCTTCAGAGTGACGGCTTCCGCCGAGGATGAGGAAACAGCAATGCGCCTTCTGGGCGGAACGGTAAATAAAGTATATGAAATCCTCGGAGAATATATATACGGCGAGGGCGATGATAATTCGCTGGCAAACGTCTGCGTAAGGTCGCTTTTGGACAAGCGCCTAACCGTTTCGACGGCGGAGAGCTGCACGGGCGGGCTTTTAGGCAAAATGATAACCTCCGTACCCGGCGCGAGCGAGGCTTACGGCTTCGGGTTTGTGACATATGCCAACGAGGCGAAGGAAAAGCTTTTGGGCGTAAAGCATGAGACGCTCTTATCCTACGGCGCGGTATCCGAGCAGACGGCGCGCGAAATGGCAGCGGGAGCGCGGGAAAAATCGGGCGCGGATATAGCGGTATCGATAACGGGCATAGCGGGTCCCGGAGGCGGAACCGAGAAGAAGCCGGTGGGGCTTGTATATGTTGGCGTGTGCGACAGCAACGGCTGCGAGGCTTTCAAATTCAACCATTACGGAAGCCGCGAACGCGTGAGGGAAAAGAGCGCTCTTTGCGCCCTTGACATAATAAATAAGAGAGTACGCTCTTTATAGGAGGCGGCGGCATTGATAGGAATAATCGGCGCAATGCGGATAGAGACAGATAAAATAAACGAGGAATTGGAGGAAAAGGAAGAGCGTGTCATAAGCGGAGTGACCTTTACAAAGGGGCTTCTTTACGGAAAAGAGGTCGTGACCGCCGTATCGGGCGTAGGGAAGGTGTTTGCCGCGATTTGCGCGGAGGCTATGATACTTGCCTTTTCACCTGAGATTATTATAAATACAGGCGTGGGCGGCTCCCTCTCGGACGAGCTTTCAATAGGCGATGTCGCCGTGGCCGACGGAGTTGTCCAGCACGATATGGACACATCTCCCTTAGGGGATCCGGTCGGGCTTATATCGGGGATAAATATGGTAAAAATCCCCTCGGACGAAAAGGTGTTTTCAAAAATGGCACAGTGCGTGGAGTCCCTCGGAGTGAAGGTGAGGATCGGGACTATTGCTTCGGGAGACGAATTTATTAACAGCGCCGAGAAGAAGAAGCGGATAAAAGACACCTTCGGCGCCATAGCCTGTGAAATGGAGGGCGCCGCGATAGGTCATGTCGCGTATGTAAACAATGTAAAATTTGCGGTAATACGCGCCATATCTGACGGAGCCGGGGACGAGAGCCATACGGATTATCCGACGTTCGCAAAAAAAGCGGCGGAAGTGTCCGCCGCGGCAGTTAAGCTTTTTGTGAAGAATGAAGAAAACGGGCGAAAAAAAGGTTAGTAATATGTGTAATTTAACGAAAATTTAATCTAACTGTAACTTTAGTATTGATTTTTGCGAGGCTCTTTGATAAAATTGTACTGTTGAGAGATGGAGAGAACATCTCTCTGAATCATTTTAATAAAAATGGAGGAATGAGGAATGAAGAAATTACTCGCACTTGTTCTTGCTTGCGTAATGGTGTTTGCACTTGCGGCTTGCGGAACAACAGAAGAACCCGCAGCTCCTACCGAGGCTGAAAGCGATCTTAAGATCGGTATAATCCTTGTAGGCGATGAAAATGAAGGCTATACATTCGCTCACATTGACGGTATCCGCAAGGCTGCCGCGGCGCTCGGAATTTCCGACGACCAAATTATCTGGAAGTATTCCATCCCCGAGGATGAATCCTGCTACGATGCGGCTCTTGAGCTTGTTGACGACGGATGCACATATGTATTCTCAAACAGCTACGGCCATCAGTCTTATATGCAGCAGGCTGCTTCCGAGGTTTCGGACGTAACATTTGTTTCCGCAACAGGCGATACGGCTGCCTCAAGCGGTCTTCCTAACTTCAAGAACGCTTTCACAAGCATTTATCAGTCCAGATATGTATCCGGTATTGTTGCAGGCAAGAAGGTTGCGGAGCTTATCGAAGACGGTTCTCTTACAGACGCCAACTATGATGCGAACGGCAACGTTAAGCTCGGCTATGTAGGCGCGTATCCCTATGCAGAGGTTGTTTCCGGATATACAGCATTCTATCTCGGCGCAAAGAGCGTTGTTGAAAATGTTGTTATGGACGTTCAGTACACAAATTCCTGGTTTGATCAGACAGCTGAAAATGAGGCTGCCAATGCGCTCATTTCCAAAGGCTGTGTAATTATAGGTCAGCACGCCGATTCTACGGGTGCTCCTCAGGCTGTTCAGGCGGCTCTTGACGCAGGTACCGTCGCTTACAGCGTAGGCTACAATATCGATATGCTCAGCGTTGCTCCCACAGCTGCTCTTACAAGCGCTACAAACAACTGGTCGGTATATTATCAATACGCATTCTCCTGCGCACTCAGCGGCGAAGAAATCGCTACAGACTGGGCAGAGGGCTATGAGACGGGCGCTGTCGCAATAACAGCTCTCGGCGACTCCTGCGCGGAAGGCACGGCTGATGCGGTTGCCGAAGCTGAAGCTGCTATACAGAGCGGCGAGCTTAAGGTATTTGATATAACAAAGTTCACCGTTGGCGGCGAGACTGTGGAGTCTTACGCGGTAAACGACTTTGACGGCAACGTATTGTTCCCCGAGGTTATTTCCGACGGGTATTTCCATGAGTCCGAATTCCGTTCCGCTCCTTACTTCGATTTGAGAATTGACGGCATCACAGAGCTCAACAGCTAAAATTTATATCCTTTAAAGCAGATAGTAAAAAGTCAGGTTCCCCTGGCTTTTTACTCGTTAAATAAGTTATTTTAAAAAGGAGGTACCTGTATGGCGGAAAACGCTATTGAGCTGAGAAACATATCAAAGAGCTTCGGCGAGGTTGTTGCGAACAATTCTATATCCCTCAGCGTCAAAAAAGGCGAAATTTTGGCACTTTTGGGCGAAAACGGCAGCGGGAAAACAACGCTTATGAACATGATATCGGGAATTTATTATCCGGATGAGGGGCAGATATTGATTGACGGCGAAGAGGTCAATATCAGAAGCCCGAAGGATGCTTTTGATTGCGGTATCGGTATGATACATCAGCATTTCAAGCTCGTAGACGTGTTCACGGCGGCGGAGAACGTGGTTCTCGGTCTTAAGGGGAAGGCGCTTCTTGATATAAAGAGCGTTGTAAAAACCCTCGATAAGATTGCGTCTGAGTACGGCTTTGAGATAGACATGAATAAGAAAATATATAATATGTCGGTTTCCGAAAAGCAAACGGTTGAAATAATTAAGATGCTTTACCGCGGCGCGAATATCCTTATATTGGACGAGCCTACCGCCGTTCTCACTCCGCAGGAGACTCAAAAGCTCTTTGCCGTGCTTCGCAACATGAAAAAGGCGGGAAAATCCATAATCATTATCACACATAAGCTCCATGAGGTGCTTGATATATCGGATCGCGTTTCCGTGCTTCGCAAGGGTGAATACATAGGTACCGTTGATACTAAGGACGCAACCGAGCTTTCGCTTACCGAAATGATGGTGGGCAAGAAGGTTACCCTTGATATTGACAGAACCGAGCCGACAAATACTCACAAAACGCTTGAGGTGAAGAACCTCACCTGTATCGATAAGGACGGAGTCAAGACTCTTGACAACGTATCCTTTACGGCATACGGCGGAGAAATCTTGGGTATTGCGGGTATTGCCGGAAGCGGACAGAAGGAGCTTCTGGAGGCTATTGCCGGACTTCAGGAATGTGAGGAGGGCAGCAGCATAGTCTATATGCCCGAAAAGGACAAGGAAACTCACGAGCTTGTAGGCAAAAACGCTCTTCAGATAAAGCAGCTGGGCGTATCCCTTGCCTTTGTTCCCGAGGACAGGCTCGGAATGGGGCTTGTGGGAACAATGGGCATGACGGACAATATGATGCTTCGTTCTTACCGCGAAGGGAAGACCTTCTTTACGGATCGCAAGCTGCCCAAAGAGCTTGCGGAGAATGTAAGGGAAGAGCTGGAGGTTGTAACGCCCTCCGTTCAGACGCCGGTAAGCCGTCTTTCGGGAGGTAATGTCCAAAAGGTGCTTGTCGGGCGCGAAATATCGTTTTCACCGAAGCTTCTTATGACAGCCTATGCCGTGCGCGGACTTGATATAAATACCTCTTACGCCATATATAACATCCTTAACGATGAAAAGAAAAAGGGCGTTGCCGTTATCTATGTAGGCGAGGATCTTGACGTTTTGCTTGATCTGTCTGACAGGATAATGGTTCTTTGCGGGGGAAAAATTTCCGGTATAGTAGACGCGAGAAAGACAACAAAGGAAGAGGTCGGTCTTCTTATGACTCAACACGGACAGGGGGGCAAAAAGCAATGAAAGCAAATCACAGAGAGTCGCTTATCCGTATAGCAAAGCGCGACGCCATGCCGTTTTATAAGGCATGGGCGATAAGGCTTACGGCAATACTTCTGTCATTGATAGTCTGTGCGGGGGTCATTTATGCAATTGTAAGGATGAATCCCGTGGATGTGTATGCCACAATGTTTCGCGGAGCGTTCGGCTCATCGCGAAAGATTTGGGCAACGACAAGAGACGTTATGATGCTGCTATGTATATCCGTTGGTCTTGCTCCTGCCTTTAAAATGAAGTTTTGGAACATAGGCGCGGAGGGACAGATACTTGTCGGCGGTGTGGCAACGGCGGCGTGTATGATATATCTTGATGCTCTTCCCACGCCGGTTCTGTTTATAGTTATGTTTGCGGCATCGTTGGCTGCGGGCGCAATATGGGGACTTTTGCCGGCGATATTCAAGGCTAAGTTCAACACAAACGAGACGCTTTTCACACTGATGATGAATTACATAGCAATACAGATTACCTCGTTCCTCGTTGCAAAGTGGGAGAATCCCTACGGCTCAAATACGGTCGGGATTATAAATCCCAATACCCACGCAGGGTGGTTCCCCTCAATTTTCGGTCAGCAGTATTTTCTTAATGTTGTTATTGTTATGGCGATAACGGCGCTCATGTTTATTTATCTTGCGCGCAGCAAGCAGGGCTACGAGATAGCCGTTGTGGGCGACAGCGAAAATACGGCGCGTTACGCTGGTATCAGCGTTAAAAAGGTTATTATAAGAACAATGATTATTTCGGGCGCTGTATGCGGCTTGTCGGGCTTCATTGCCGTAAGCGGCGCAAGCCATACGATATCAACCTCCACAGCGGGAGGACGCGGATTTACGGCAATTATCGTGGCTTGGCTTGCAAAATTCAATACCTTCGTTATGATAGCCATATCGCTTCTTCTTGTGTTCCTTGAAATGGGTGCGAAGGAAATCGCCTCGAAATACAATCTCAATGACTATGCTTCAAAGATGATAACGGGAATAATACTTTTCTTCATCCTCGGCAGTGAGTTTTTCATAAATTACAGAATAATACTTCGTTCAAGGAAAAGGGAGGCGAAATGATTATGAGTATGACACAATTGATATCTCTTATTCAGGCTGCGGTCGTATTCGGCAGTGTAATCATGTTCGGCGCGTTGGGCGAAATTCTGACTGAAAAATCGGGCGGACTTAACCTCGGCGTTCCCGGTATTATGTATTTGGGCGGTATAGCAGGTCTGACGGGCGTATTCTTCTACGAAAACGCAGCGGCTGAACCGAACAGCGTCATATGCGTTATCATAGCCCTTGTTTGCTCAATAGCCGCGGCAATGTTCGGCGGATTCATTTACAGCTTCCTTACCATAACGCTCAGAGCCAATCAGAACGTAACAGGTCTTGCTCTTACGATTTTCGGCTCGGGTGTGGCAAACTTTTTCGGCGGCTCGCTCAATAAGCTTGCGGGCGGCGTGGGGCAGATATCGGTTGCAACAACGAGCGCGGCGTTCCGCGCAACGCCTCCGGTTCTGTCGAACTTGGGATATTTGGGCAAAATAGTGTTTTCCTACGGGTTTTTGACATATGTTGCAATAATAGTGGCGCTGCTTGCTCAGTTTTATATAACGAAGACAAGAAGCGGGCTCTGTCTGAGAGCTGTCGGAGAAAATCCGGCAACTGCCGACGCGGCGGGTGTGAATGTCACAAAGTATAAATATCTTGCGACGTGTATCGGAGCGGGAATATCGGGCTTGGGCGGTCTTTACTATGTTATGGACTATACTAAGGGTACATGGGCAAACGACGGAACGATAGAAACCCTCGGCTGGCTTGCGCTGGCTCTTGTAATATTCGCGACATGGAAGCCGAGAAACGTTATCTGGGGCTCATACCTTTTCGGCGCACTTTATTGGTGCTATTTCTACATTTCGGGTCTTACAAGAAGCTCGCAGGAGCTTTTCAAGATGCTCCCGTATGTGGTAACGGTGGTTGTTCTGATATTCATTAGCTTCCGCAGGAAGAAGGAAAATCAGCCTCCCGCAAGCCTCGGCCTTCCGTATTTCAGAGAGGAAAGATAATTATATGACAAAGCGGCTTTGCCCGCTTTTGTCTTCACTTAACCCGAGGCGAGAGCTTCGGGTTAATAATTTGTGAACAAA
>CAZIBK010000037.1:0-10615 GCA_964537125.1 uncultured Oscillospiraceae bacterium | reverse complement strand
CTTGTAAGCTTTGTATATATCTCTACCGAAAAGCTTGCCTCGTCGGAGGAGTAATACGCGGTAAGCCCGCGCCCTGTCACATATCCGCGCTTAACCGCAGCCGAGCCTGAAATATCGTCCGCCTTAAACGATGCGCCCTCTACCGAATCCGCCGCCGACTGCAAAAGCGAAAGAACATACTCGGATAAATCTTCTCCCTCAACATTATATTCGTAAAACATCGTTCCGTCGTTTTTTTCGCTTTCCTGATTATACATCCTTTCATTCGGAATCGATATAAGATTCGTCAAATCCGTTATGTTTTTCAGCGCGCTGTCAAAATCAATTTCCGACATATACCTTACTCCCGGCATTGATATATAATAATATCCGTCGGAATAGGTGTATTCGCTTTCGGTTGCGTTGTCCTCGTTTCCGCTTTCGTCAAAGGACGAGCTGTCCGTCTTTACCGTATAGCGCATTGAGCTGTCTCCGATTTTGTACGCCTGAATATTCTGCGTGACTACGGTCTGCGTGGAATAATCGGGAAAATTAACCGTAACTATTGCGGATATTTCCATTTCATATGACGAAAGCGCGTTTGTCTTATCGTACGCCTTTTCGTAGTCGTATCCGCACGAAGACAACAGCGCCGCTGTTATAAATATACAGAAAATCAAAAGCGATTTTTTAATCTTCACGCCAAATCTCATCGCCTTTCAATCACACTTTTTACTCTCCCTGCCCTGTCGCCGACACCTTTACTGTCAGCAGTATCAGTTTCAAGTCAACGCGGAAGCTTCGTTCCTTTATGTATTTTACGTCCAGCTTCATCCAATCCTCAAAACTTATCGAATCCCTGTTATTCTGCACCTGCCAGTAGCATGTAAGACCGGGTGTGACCAGCATTCTCAGCCGAGCATAATCATCATACTGTTCAACCTCTTTAGGGAGCGCCGGTCTGGGACCCACTACGCTCATATCGCCCTTTAGTATGTTAAAAAGCTGCGGAAGCTCATCTACACTTGTCTTGCGTATAAGCTTTCCCACTCTCGTTATTCTCGGGTCGTTGCGTATTTTAAATACCGGACCCGATTTCTCGTTCTGTTCCTGAAGCGAATCGAGAACATCCTCCGCATCCACGTTCATTGAGCGGAACTTATAAAACTTAAATATCTTCCCGTTTCTTCCGACCCTGTCCTGTACAAAAACAGGGCTTCCGTGCGGATCGTCTATAAATATCACGATTGCCACCAATATCATTAGCCAGCTCAAAGCTATAATAGCGACAAGGCTTGCGATAACATCAAATGTTCTTTTTCCAATCCAGTAAAGACGTTTTTTCTTGACCGAATTGGCTATCAAATCTTCTCTCAGAGCCGCAACATCAGCGGCATTCACGGCGTCCATAAAAGTAGCTCCAATCCAAAGAATTTTACCCGAACAACAGTATTATACTTCATATCACAAAAACAGTCAACAGTAATTTAAATACATTTTTTGCAAATTATACATTTGCTTACATGCAGCCGCACAACATATTTTGGCGCACGATAATTAAAAGTGCGGCAACCGAAGCTGCCGCGCTCAAAATGCAAACTCCGCTTTGTCGCCCAACAAATTTACATATAATGATGACATACTCTTGTCGCACACCTGTAGTTGGAATCTGCATTTTTGCTGAATTCTAAAACAGGCGCACAACAAAAAGAGGTATATTTCTTAACACAAAAAGAATAAATACATCATTACACAATTATATTAAATTCATTGGGCAAATATAGTGTATCATAGTTTTTCAATTATTGCAACTGAATTTTGCATATATTTTTTGCTCAAAATGCGCATTGAAGCGGGTTCAAATTTAAGCGCATTTTACAAATCACAGCAGCTTCTGTCCGTTTATTCTCAGCACAAATTTTACGCCGAGTTTGTCTGCCGCCTTTCGGCACAGAACCATTCTGTCCAAAAAAATCTCAAAATAGTCCACAACCGAGCACATAGCCGTATCAATTCTGAGCCTTGTCTGAATTTCTCCCTTTTCCGCATCCACATTAAGGGTCGACTTCTTTACGGAATAATTCACCCTGTCGTGGATGTCAAAGGTTGCCTTGTCGTTATTTCTCACCCTCGTATAGGTAACATCGGTCTTATCGGCTATTATCAGTGCGGCAGCCACCGGATTTACGGGGAACGCCGTTGTTTCGTCATGATTGCCTATCGCAGTTATTATGGTCGCCGTGCTTTCGGTATCGGCGCCCATCTCCTCAAGTATCCTGAACGCCATTACGGCGCCGCTTTGAGCATGGTCTATTCTGTTGACTACGTTTCCGATATCGTGCATATATCCCGCTATTCTCGCAAGCTCCGCATCCCTCTCGCTGTAGCCGAGGGAGCGAAGTATCATCCCCGCGTTTTGCGCAACCTTTGTCACATGGGCAAAGCTGTGCTCCGTATAGCCCATCGCGATAAGCGATTCGTCCGCCTTTTTGATATATGTGTTTATCTTCTCGTTTTTTCTGATGTCTTCATAGGTTATCAGCACTTTTACCGCCTCCGTGGAAGTATTCATATATACCTTCTGCATTCTTGGCTGTTATTCCCTTCACACTCTTAAGCTCTTCAATATCCGCCCTCTTGATTTTGTCAATACTCTTAAAATGAAGCATCAGAGCCTTTCGCCGCGCCTCGCCTATTCCGGCTATATTTTCAAGCTCGCTGCCCATCATTTTCTTTTCACGGAGCTTTCTGTGGTAATTTATCGCGGTATTGTGTACCTCATCCTGTATATAGGTCACAAGGCGTATCGCACTGCCGGTGGGCTTTAAATATACCTCGCCCTCATCCGATACGACGCCCCGCGTTCTGTGGCGGTCATCCTTCACCATGCCGAATACCGGAATGTCCACTCCCAATTCCTCAAATACCTCCTGCGCTGCATGGAGCTGCGCTATACCGCCGTCCATAAGCACAAGATCCGGAAGCTCCTCAAATTTCCCGTCCTTTTCCCGCTCTTCATGGGTAAAACGCCGCGTAAGCGTCTCCTTGAGGGCCGCCACATCGTTTGCGCCCTCAATGCTCTTAAGCTTGAATATACGGTAATCGCGTTTTGAGGGCTTGCCGTTCTTGAACACCGCCATCGCCGCGACATTTTCCTCGCCCGATGTATGAGAAATATCATAGCTCTCGATTCTGTCCGGTATAACCTCCAGCTTAAGCGCCTCGGCAAGCTCTGTAAGGGAATTTTGCCGCATCCTCTCTTTAACCTGCTCCGTCTTCATGCGCTCAATGCTGTGCTGCGCGTTTTTCAGCGCCATGTCAACCATTTTGCGTCTTTCGCCCTTTTTCGGCACATTTATCGACACCCTTGAACCCTTCTTTTCGCTGAGATAGCCTTCAAGAGTGTCTATGGATTCCACCTCATGGGATATATAGACGGACTTAGGCACAAATACGTCCTTTGTGTAATACTGATCAAGGTAATCCGCAAGAACCGTCTCCGCGTCAAGGGTTCCGTCGCCCTTTATGTTGAATGAGTCCGACCCTATCAGCTTTCCGCCTCTTATATAGAACGACTCCACCGACGCTAAAATTTCCTCTGCGGCGCAAGCCACAATATCTATATCCCCGTCCTTCGTTGAGAGAACCTTTTGCTTTTCCGATAAATTGGTTATCGATTCAATTTTATCTCTGCAAAGCGCCGCGCGCTCAAATTCAAGGTTTTCGGCGGCGGCGCGCATTTCACGGTTCAGGCTGTCCAAAAGCTCCCGATCGCTTCCGGACAAAAACTTTGCTATATCCTCAAATATCTTTTTATATTCCTCGCTTGTCACATTTCCGCTGCACGGCGCAATGCAGCGCCCCATTGAGTAATACAGGCACGGTCTGCTCTTTCCTATATCCTTCGGGAAGCTCTTATTGCAGTGGGCGATTTTGAATATCTGCTTTACCGTGTCAAAGGTTTCCCTTACGGAAAACCCGCTGGGATACGGTCCGAAATACTTTGCCCCGTCGTTTTCCGCGCGGCGCACATACAGCATTTTCGGGTATTCCTCATTTACCGTCAGCTTGATGTAAGGATAGCGCTTTCCGTCCTTCAGCAAAATGTTGTACTTCGGCTTATGCTCCTTTATGAGATTACATTCAAGCACCAAAGCTTCCATTTCACTGTCGCACATGATATAGTCAAAATCGGCAATGTTGCTCACCATCGCCTTTACCTTAGGCGAGTGGGACGCCATATTCATGAAATACTGCCTCACCCTGTTTTTCAGCACCTTCGCCTTGCCGATGTAGATTATTTTCCCGTCCTTGTTTTTCATTATATAAACTCCCGGACTCTCCGGAAGGGTCTTTATCTTTTCTTCAAGCATAATCCCCCGCACCTCAACTATGATTATACTATTATTTTCCGCGTTTGTCTACAATATTTCGGAGTCGGAATCGGCAATCCGCCGCGGGGGATTATTTTTTTATTTATCAAAACACCCAATTCCCGCTTTCCGCCTGCAAAGATGCCATGCGGCGGTAAATTCCGTTTTTCTCCGTAAGCTCTTTGGGAGAGCCCTCCTCGGCGACAACTCCGTCCGAAATCACTATAATCTTGTCCGCGCCGCTGACCGTTCTCATGCGGTGTGCTATAATAAGCACCGTCTTATCCTTTATAAGGCGCGACAGGGCGGTCTGAATAAGTGTTTCGTTTTCCGCGTCGAGCGATGCGGTTGCCTCGTCAAGAAGTATAATCGGCGCATCCTTCAAAAATGCTCTCGCAATTGAAATTCTCTGACGCTCTCCTCCCGACAGCTCGCATCCGTTTTCGCCTATCATGCTGCTATATCCCTCCGGAAGCTTATTCGCAAATTCATCACAGTTTGCCAGCTTTGCCGCCGCGATTACCTCATCATCGGTTGCGTCCCTCCTGCCTATCCTTATGTTTTCGATAATCGTATTGTTGAACAGCGTGACGTCCTGAAATACTATCGAGTAAAGCGATAACAGCACTTCGGGGTCAACCTTCGATATATCTTCTCCGCCCACAGTGATCTTTCCTCCGCTTACATCCCAGAAGCGGGCGGCAAGCCTTAAAACAGTCGTCTTTCCTCCGCCCGACGGGCCGACAAGAGCCGTAACCTCTCCCTGCCTTGCTGTAAAGGAAATATCCTTTAAAACAGCTTCGCCGCCGTTATATTCAAACCCCACGCGGTCAAATACTATGTCGCAGCCGTTGTTTTTGATTTCATCCGCGCCTGTCTGTATTGGATGGTCGAGAATTTCATTCATACGCTCGATATTTGTGCCGGTTGAAATAACCGCCGCCAAATTTTGAAGCGCTCCCTCAAGCGGCTGATACAGCCTTGAAGCCACAAGCAGAAACATAAACAGAAGCGTAACGGAGAGACTTCCGTTTATAAGCAGTATTGAACCCGTAAGCGCGACAGTTGCAATACCGAGCTTCAGGATAAGACTTGCGCTTACAACAAATAATGCCGTTCCTATCTCCGCTTTTGTTTTACGGCTTTCAACCGCTTTAATTTTTTTATCCACGCCCTTCAGATACGATTTTTCCGCGTTGTTCGACTTCAAATCGCGCAAGGCTTCGATACACTCCTGCACGCCTTCTTCAAGGTCGATTTTCGCTTTCATCTGCTTTTTATTAAAATAATTCTGTACCCTTGCGGAAAACGCCACAATCGCAAACGCGACCGGCAGCACCCACACTGCCGCCAAAGCCATACGCCAATCGAACAAAAACAGACTGACCGCTATCAGAATCGTTGAAACAATCGAGCCTATAAGCTCGGGGACAAAATGCGAAAACGCGGTTTCAAGCGTCGCGCAATCTCCCATAATCGATGCCGTCAAATCCGCCAAATCCCTTTTGCCGAAAAATGACAGCGGAATTTTCCTGAGCTTTTCGGCGAGTGAAATTCGCCGCACTCCGCTTTCAATATACGTCGCAAGATATGTTCCGTTATACTGAAACCGCGTCACGGTAAATATCAGCAGCAGACACGCGATACAGCCTATGATATACAGCGCCGCCCTTGCGCCGCCGACGCCTCCGTTAAGCATATCGCATACGAAACCGTATAAAAGTCCGACCGGTACCATAAATGAAATATTTTGCGCCGCGCAGGCAATACAGCCCTTTATTAAATCCTTTGCGCCCTGTTCGGACAGCGCGAAACGCCTTTGCAGGCTTTTAATCATTTTTGAACCCTCCAATCTATCGAAGTACGGTACTCATTCCACATTCTGCGGTACAAGCCGTGTTTTTCCAATAATTCATTATGTGTTCCGCTTTCCTCAATCTCTCCGTCCTTTAATACATAAATGCAATCGGCGTTTTGTATTGTTGTCAGCCTGTGGGCAACCATAATAACGGTTTTGTCTTTCGCCATTTCCGTAAACGCCCTTTGCACAAGCACCTCATTGTCAGGATCCGCAAAGGCTGTCGCTTCATCAAGTATTATAATCGGCGCGTCCTTTAATATCGCTCTCGCAATCGCCGCTCTCTGCTGCTCGCCGCCCGACAGATATACGCCCTTTGTCCCGATGACTGTGTCAATCCCGTCAGGCAGCTTTTTTATAATATCCTCGCACTGCGCCTTCTTTAACGCCGACATTACCTCCTGCTTTGATGCGTCGGGCTTTCCCATTCTCACATTTTCAAGAAGCGATGCTTTTATAAGCCTGCTGTCCTGAAACACAAACGATACCGTATTCATCAGCTTTTCTTTTTGAATTTCCCTTATATCGGCTCCGCCTATAATCACTCTTCCCTTCTGCGGGTCGAAAAAGCGCGATATAAGATTTGCAAGAGTTGTCTTGCCGCCGCCCGAGGGCCCTACAAACGCGGTTATCTGCCCCGGCTTTATCGTCAGCGATACATTATGTATCGCGTCCTTTACTCCGTCGTAGCTGTAGCTTACATTTTCCAATACAACGGAATTATCCTTCGGCTTTTTCGCCGATGCGGCTTCCGTCAGCGGCTTCAAGTCAAGCACGCTGTCAACCCTTTGTATCGCGTCGTTTACAATCATACCGTCCTCGCTCATGTACATCATTTTTGTGAGCGTTGTGGAAATTACGGGCGTGATTATTACATAAAACAGCAAATTTAAAAGCAATTCGTCTGTAACTCCGCCGCGGGCAAATATAATGCCTCCCGCGATGAGAAACGCGAACACAGCGTTTATCGCAGTAGTGTAAAACATCATAGGCAGGCGCAGTCTTTTCGTGTATGCGACCGCCCATTTTTCGTAACTGTCAATAGCGCCTTTAAAGCGTTTAAACGAAAACACCGTCTGCCCAAAGGTTTTGACAACCGGAATGCCTCTGACGTATTCAACCGCCTCGTTTGACATATCGGCAAGCGCGTCCTGATATTCCTTCATGCTTTGCTCCATATCCTTGCCCGTCATTTTCGCCATAATCAGAAACCCCAAAATTATGGGAATAAGGCTTAATATTCCAAGCCGCCAATCAAATATAAGCAGCATTGCCAAAAGTCCGACCGGCGTTGCGATTGCTCCGGCTTTATCGGGCAGCCGATGGGCAAGATACGTTTCGGTTGCCTCGCTTGAGTCCAACACAATTTTACGAAGCTTTCCGCTCCCGATGCTTTCCGCCGTTCCGAGCGGCAGCTTTACGATATGCTCCATACAATCCCGGCGCATATTTGCCGCAACGCGGAACGCGGATAAGTGGGAACACATAAGCGCTCCGATATACACAAGCATTGATACGGATGCAAATAAAACCGCCATCCAACCGTAAAACGCCGAATTTTCCGCTTTGCCGAAATTCGGCGCTGTTTCTAACACCTCTCCTATTATCCGCCATATGTAAATGAACGGAACGAGCGCGCAAAGCGCGCTTATTGCCGACAGTACCCATGAAGCATAGGTCAGATATCTGCGTCCGCCGGCATACTGCATAAGCCTTGATAAATTACTTTGCTTTTTCAACCGAATCACTCCTTACGCGGTTAGTTAAAACTAACCCAATTTCAAAATTAAAGGGGCTAAAACCCCATAATTTTCTGCCATCCGGCAGTATAGAATATGCGCAAATCCTTGAGATACTCTTTTGCCTGCGGCAGCGGCATTCTGTGAATTATCATTTCAGAATACGCCGACATCATACCGCTTATGAGAATATGCTCAAGGCTCGGATTTAACAGCCTGCTTTCGCGTCCGAGAGATTTCAGCACCTCATTGAATTTATGAGTCGCATCGATTTCAATTTCCACCATATCGTGAACGAAATTTTCGTACCGCGTGCCCTCGCTGCATGTAAGTATCAGCTTAAATTCGTCTAAATGCTTATAGGCATATTCAAGAATTTCCTCCATGCACCTTCCCGATACCTCGCTCATACATTCAATCTGCTTTTCGGGCGGCAGATTTGCAAAATCCTCCTGCGCTTTTTTGTAGGCGGACATAGCGTAGTCCGCCTGCTCGCCGACAATAGCGGCAAATAACTCCTCCTTGCTCTTATAATAGCCGTAAAACGCGCCCGTCGTCACGTTCGCCGTTTTCACGATATTTCTCAGCGAGGCTCCGCGGAAGCCCTTTTCGAGAAATTCCGCCTTTGCGGCATTTAAGATGCTTTGAAGCGTTGTTGTTTCAGTGTCACTCATAAGCCGTTTCCTCCTTATAACAGCGTTATATAACACTGTTATAAATATAACATCTCAGATTTTGATTGTCAACACCTTTTTTAAAAATTTTTATTTCCGCATAAAAAGTGCTTGACAAACAATATTATACATCATATAATATTGTTTGAAAGAGGTGATATGAATGATTTTTCAGTTAGGCGCGCCGCTTTTGGATGCATGCGTACTGGCGGTTCTCGCAAAAGGTGATGCATACGGATATATTCTTTCCCGACAGGTGCAGGAAGTCATTGATATATCCGAATCCACGCTTTATCCTGTTCTGCGCAGACTTCAAAAGGAGGAATGTCTCACAACCTACGACCGTGCTTTTTCCGGCAGGAACCGCCGTTATTATCATCTGACCGATAAGGGCAGGGAATCATATCTGCGGTATGTGTCGGAATGGCAAAGCTATAAGAAGGCAATCGATTTTTTATTGGGAGGTAGCTCAAATGAGTAATAATGAATTTTTACACATACTAAAAATAAAGCTCCGTCCCCTGCCGCGTCGGGAACGGGATGAAGCATTGATGTACTATGAGGAATATCTTGCAGAGGGCGGAGAAGGCTGCGCGGAATCCCTCAATGTGGATGAAACGGCACGAAAAATAATAAATGAGCTTAACGTCAAAACGGAACAAAATACCCCTTTCAAAGCGCTTTGGCTGTCCCTTTTAGCGCTGTTCGCCGCACCTACTGCCGTTCCGATTGGGCTTGTGCTTCTTTTTTCGGTGCTTGTGCTTCTGCTTATTCCCGTAATAATTTTACTTTCTGTTTTTCTCTGCTGCGTTGTATTCATAGTATGCGGAATATATCTTACGGCGACGGGTTTTATTATCATTGCCTCAAATCTTGCCTCCTCGCTCATGCTTATCGGCTCGGGGCTTTTGCTTGCAGGGCTGGGCATACTTATCCTTCCGGCGTGCATCCTCCTCTCCCGCAAGTCGGCAAGTCTTTTTACATCGCTTTTCAGAACCTTGAAAGGAGTTATTTAAATGAACAAAAACGTCAAAAAATTACTGATTATCGCCCTTGTAATTCTCCTGCTCGGCGCACTTCTTTGTATAATCTCTCTTTTTCTCGGTTTCACGGGCAATTTTGCAATAACAAACCGCGGAAAATATATCGACCTGTCTCAAAATGCAAATGTTCTTCCCAAAACCGAGCTTGAAAGCTTTGAATATATTGAAATATCCACTCCCTATGATATATTTATTGAGGACAGTAATGACAGCAGCTTCTATGTTGAATATAACATCCCCTCATTTGAAACTGTCTCCTGCTCTGTTTCAAACGGTCTCCTCTCTCTGTCAACCTCCTCGGAAAAAACATCTTACATACTTCGGTTTGACGTTTCCCTCCCGTCCTTTTCCGCCGCGAACAACTATGTTAAAGTTTACTGCCCAAACAGTGTAAAAATTGAAGACATAGAGGCGTCCTCCGACGGCGGCAGCATAATTTTGAACTGGTTTAATGCGGGTTCTCTGCGGCTGGACTGCCATGGCAACATTTTTATCGACAATGTCACTGCCGATACTGTTACGGCAAACAGCTATTCGAGCGATATCGAATCTCAGGGGCTTACCTGCGACAGCTTTACCGCCTCGGCAAACATCGGTGATATTGACTTTTCGGATTTAAACATTTTCTCTGCTCTCAATATCAATTCTTATGCCGGAAAAATTGATATCGAAGATATCACTTCTCCCGTAATCAATATTATATCAGACTGCTCCGACGTTTCGGCGAAACGTTTTGAAACCTCAAATCTCACCGTCAATGCCGAAAATTCAGACATTTACCTGTCGCCGACAAATCCCGTTTCACTATACAGCCTTAATCTGAACTCAGATTTCGGCACTGTCGAAATAAACGGTACGGAATACGGCTCGCGCTACATAAGCGAAAATATAACAGACAGCTTTATCACCGTCAACTGCGATAACGGGGATATCGAAATATCAAGCTCCG
>CAZIBK010000036.1:0-10749 GCA_964537125.1 uncultured Oscillospiraceae bacterium | reverse complement strand
GTTTTTTTATCAATAGAAGAGCATATCCGCATATGTGGGAATAGGCCAGAAATCCTTGGAAACCATCGGCTCGATAGCATCCGCATAACCTCTTACCTCGTTTGCAAGCGGGATAACAACGTCATGCACTCTCTTAGCGCCTTCAATAACATCCAGTCCCTCAGCTTCTCTTATAGCCTTCTCAAACTCATTCGTTGCGGCATAGAGCTTCTTGTAAAGAGGAGCAATCTTGGAGATAATATCCTTCTCAACAGTAGCCTCAACGTCGATTTCATCCAGCGAATCTACCGTTTCCGCAAGGCTTCTGAGGTAATCGGATATAGCCGGTATGATTTCCTGCTTTGCCATGTCAAGCATTGTCAGGCACTCATAGTTGTTAATCTTGAAGTACTTCTCCATCTTGATTTCATAACGGCTTTCAAGCTCCGCTTTCGTATATACTCCGAGAGATTCAAACATTTTAATGCTCTTCTCCGTTGTGTACTGTGAGAAAGAGTCAATAGATGACGGAAGGTTCGGAAGACCTCTCCTTTCAGCCTCCGCAATCCATTCATCGGAATAACCGTTTCCGTTGAATACTATCTTCGGATAGTGCTTTGTAAAGATTTCCTTAACGATATCGTGTGCCTCCGCCTTGGGGTTTTCAGCCTTTTCAAGCCTATCCGCCATTCTCTTAAGGCTGTCGGCAACGATAGTGTTTATAACAGTGTTCGGCCCTGCGATAGACTGGGAAGAACCGACCATTCTGAACTCAAACTTATTACCTGTAAACGCGAACGGAGACGTTCTGTTTCTGTCAGTATTGTCCCTGTGGAACGCGGGGACGGTGGAAGCGCCGAGGTCAACGGTACCGCAGTCGATAGATATAGTCTCATCACCGGAAATAATGCTTTCAACAACCTTGTCAAGAGCGTTGCCAAGGAACATTGAAATGATGGACGGAGGAGCTTCGTTGCCTCCGAGACGGTGATCGTTACCGGGGTTGCCGGCAGATGCGCGAAGAAGACCTGCGTTTTCCGAAACAGCTTCCATTGTAGCCGCAAGGAATACAAGGAACTCTATGTTATGTACGGGATCTTTGCCGGGCTTAAGAAGATTCCTGCCCGTGTCTGTGCTCATTGACCAGTTATTGTGCTTGCCGGAGCCGTTAAGTCCCTTAAAGGGCTTTTCGTGAAGGAGGCACACAAGACCGTAGTGATCGGCGCACTTCTTCAATGTCTCCATAACCATATAGTTTGCGTCAACCGCGATATTTGCCGCGCTGTATACACATGCAAGCTCGTGCTGGCAGGGAGCGACCTCGTTATGCTTTGTCTTAGCGAAGATACCGAGCTTATAAAGCTCTGTATCAACCTCTTTCATGAAGCATGCGACATTCTCTCTGAGAGAGCCGAAATACGCATCCTCCATTTCCTGACCCTTGGGCGAAGGAGCGCCGAAAAGTGTTCTGCCGGTAATCTTTATATCTTTACGCGCCTCAACATGCTCCTTTGAGAGAAGGAAATACTCCTGCTCGGGGCCTACGGTTGAGACAACCTTTGTGGATTCGGTATCGCCGAGCGCGCGGAGAACTCTGATTGCCTGCGTGGAAAGAGCGTCGCACGAACGAAGAAGGGGCGTCTTCTTGTCAAGAGCCTCGCCCGTGTAGGAGCAGAACGCCGTGGGGATACAAAGTGTTACGCCGGAGGCGTCCTCTTTGAGGAACGCGGGAGAAGTAGTATCCCATGCCGTATAGCCTCTTGCCTCAAACGTGGCTCTGATACCGCCGGAGGGGAAAGACGAAGCGTCGGGCTCGCCCTTGATAAGCTGTTCGCCCGTAAACTCCATAATAGCTTTTCCGCTCATTCCGTCAGGGGTTATGAATGCGTCATGCTTTTCAGCCGTAAGACCTGTAAGAGGCTGGAACAAATGCGTGTAATGTGTCGCGCCCTTGCTCATAGCCCAAGTCTTCATAGCTTCCGCGATTTCGTCAGCCACCTGATGTGTAAGCGGTCCGCCCTTTTTAAACTCCTCATATGTCTTCTGAGAAAGCATCTCGCGCATTACCGCGTCGCTGAAGACATTACAGCCAAAAAGTTCCGATAAAGGTGTTTCGTTTGTCATTGTAAAAATCCTCCCTAAAATATTTTATAATATTTCTTTAAAGATAGATACAAGCAAAGTTGGAGTTTTATCTCCAGAACACCCCGTTGTATTCCGACAGACCCTGCTTCAGTGTTATTTAACCACACTTCCCCGATAAAATCAAGTCATAAATAGAAATTAAATATCTTTTTGAGCAAAAAGTATATATATTTCTTGCGATTTGCCTTGAATTTTGTGAAAATCTTATAACGCGATCCGCAGCCCGACCGCCCGCAGCTCGGGGAAAATCTTTAATGCGATATTTCAAACGCTTTTATCCAACAGCTCCACCGCCAATTCAGCGTTTCTTCCCGCCTTTTCGCGAAGAACGGCGCTTGCCGACGGAGCGTCTTCCGCAAGAGCCTTTTCAAACGCGGCGGTAAGCGCTGCTTCATCAAGGGTTTCCGCATCCACCGTATTATCCAGCCCCACATACTTCATAAATCCGTCCACCTTCGGGTCGTAACGCAGCGCAACGGTTCTCACGCCCTCCGATACCGAGTAAATCATGGCATGAAGGCGCATTGCCGCATTCAGCCGCGCTCCGCCTATAACGCCTATTGCCTCGCGTATGGAAAGCGCCTTGCGAATGACAAACGCCCTCTTTCCTATCAAAGCCGCGATTTTCTCGGATATTTTCACATCGCAGGGAAACTGCATCGGCACAAATACCACATTCAGTCCGTACTTATCGGACAAAGCCTTCAGCGCCGCCGCAACGCTTTTTTCAAAATTCGGAGCGCTGTGCGCCCACTCGCGCACCGATACGGAAATATATTCTCCGTTCTCTATTTTTTCACTTTCAAAAAGATGTACGCGCTCCTTTTCGCTTATTCCTTCAAGGAGAAGCGCCGGGTCAGCCGTAACCGTCTTTTTTACGCTGACGCCTATGCGCTCCATCTCCTTCATTGACTCCTCGTCCCTGAGCGTTATGCAGTCGACGCATTTATTTATCGTGCTTTTTGTCAGCTCAATATTCCTTTCCCTTGTAACGGGCCCGAATCCGTTTGCAAACTGCATCACGGAAAGCCCGAGCTTTTTTGCGATGTGTATTATCGAAAGGTAGTACCACAGCGATTTTGAGCTCGTTTCATCCTGCAAAAGCGAACCTCCGCCCGAGAGAAGCACCTTTGATTTGCGCATGGCTCTTAACAGCGCCGCAGGGTTTATTCTGCTTACCGCGTCTACGCGGTATGTCTTCTTCGTCTCCTCGGGCGAGGCGGACAGCACAAGTATGCGCGCGTCCTCCCTTTTGCGCTTTATGTCCTCAACAAGCGCCAAAAGCAATGCGTCATCCCCGTTGTTATGAAACCCGTAATACCCCGACACCGCAAAATCATAACGCTTTTTGTCGCGGTAATCCTTTAAAATGCTCTCGTATATTTTTATGTGCGTACGGGCAAAGCTATCGTTTGTACAAAGAGTTGTCGCCCTTTTAAAAATGTTTCTGCCAAGCTCTTCTCTAAGAGGCTTGTCATCGATAAGCTCTTCAAGCTTTGACGCCATTTCCGCATAATCGCCGCTTTCAAAAAGAAGCCCCGTCTCGTAATCGCGCACAAGAGAAGGTATCCCCCCTACTCTCGACGCAACCATAGGCCGCGCCATTGCCGCGCCTTCAAGCATTGAATAGGGGAAGCTTTCGCATTTTGACGTGAGCGTGTTTATGTCTATCATATTTAAAAAGGCGTATATGTCCGTTTCAAAGCCGAGGAATTTTATCTTTTCCTCATATCCGGTTTCCTTTGCCAGGCTTATAAGGTTCTCCCTCTCCGGGCCGTCCCCCGCTATGAGGAAAATCACATTTTCACGCCTTTTAAGCACCTCTCCCGCCGCGCGTATGAATACGTCAACGCCCTTTACCTTGTCAAAGCGCGCCGCAATGCCTACATATACACAATTTTCGTCGTACTTAAAGCCGTGCTTTTCGGCATACTCCTCCTTCGCCGTCACTTCCTTCGGCACAAGAGTAAAGTCCATGCCGTTGTAAACGGTGTATATCGCATTCGGACGGAAGCCGCGCTCTATCAGCATATCCTTAAAATTGTCGGACACAGCTATAAAATACGATATCCTTTTAAGCGCGCTCTTGTTTAAATTTGTGAAAACAATCTTTTTCACAAAATCGTCAAAGTCAAGCATATAATCGCTGTGAACCGTGGTAACTATGGGAACGTCTGTCCTTTTTTTCACAAACTGCGCAACAAAGTTCGCCCTTGCCCCGTGTACATGCAATATATCAAAATGCTCCTCCCTTATCATTTTTGCTATATCGCCGACAACGGAAAGATCAAAGCGGTTTTTTTGCCTGAAAAGCACGCTTTCAACGTCCTTCTCCTGCAATTCCGCGTAAAATACGCCCTCCATAAGGCAGCCGACGCGCACAAACGCCATATCCTTTAATTTGTCAAGGAGCGAAAACAAATGCGTTTTCGCTCCTCCGCTGTCGCCGCCGCTTATGAGGTGAAGTACCCTGAGCTTTTCCATACCGTAAGGCTCCTTCCTATTCCTGTACTTCCTCTTTTTTCGCAATTCTTATTACCGAAAGCAACATTCCCGGTATCAGCCAGAACGCGAACATAACCCTCGGATAAAACCAAATATATTCCGCGCAGCACACAAACGCAATGCCCAAGAGGGCGCTCAGCCCCGCTATTGCAAATGCTCTGAGCTTCTTGTCCATGATCCTCATGCTTCCCGCCGCCGTCTTCACAACGGTATAAATATACGCAAAGAAGCTTACAAAGCCCATTATACCCGTTTCAAGTATCAGCTCCATGTACAGCATATGCGAATGAGGCGCAGTTATTGCGACAGACGCCGCGTAATCGGGATATATCACTCTAAATGAAGCGGGGCCTAAACCTATGCCGCTCACGAAATAGTCCCTCACCATTCTCAGGCAGCTGTCCCAAATATACAGTCTGTATGAGTTTGACGAGTCCTCCAGCGACCCTATGGTAAATATTCTGTTCATTACCGTATCCGGCAGGAACGGGATTGCAATCAGCGCTATTATCACTGCCGGGATTATCAGCCTCTTGTCGTACAGCACCACAAACAACACCGCCGCAAGGGCGAACCCTACCCAGCACGAACGCGAATACGTCATTATAAGCGCGCCCAATACAATGATAAACGCCGCAAATATCGCCGTCTTTGTGCTGTTCTTCTTCGCGTATAAAAACAGCGGCACAAAGAACGGTATAAAAAGCAGCAGCAGCTCCGCGAAGTTGTTGGGGTTGGAGAAGGTTGAAAATACTCTTCCCGGCATACCCTCGTTTGCCGTAACGTCAACAAATTCAAGGTCTACCTCAACGCCCATTGCCCGCTGCACGAATCCGTAAGCCGCCGTAAGGGTGACAAACGCAAGTATTATTCCCGTAAATCTCACAAGCTTCTCCTTCGTATCCACCGAAGCATATATTGATAACATGAAAAGCAGCGACGCTATCATAAAGAGGGAAATTCTCAGCGCATCGGAAAAGACTATCGCAGTCACCACGCTCACCGCTATCGCAACGGCAAACACTGCCAGGGATAATTTTATCCCCTCGGCTCTGCGCGCCTTTATCTTTCCCGACGATATGTCCATAACAACCCACGCCGCAAAGAACAGCGCTCCCAATACCGCGTAAAGGTTGTTCCACGCCTCGTGCGGAGCGATAAACATCACCCCGATAAAAAACGCGAGGAAAACATCCGGCGAAAAAAAGCGCCATGCGGATATTTTTTCCGCCGCCGCATAGGTCAGGGATTGTTTAAATACCTTCCCCGCTGCCCTTCGCACTGCCGACGCGGCGCCGTATATAAGCTTAAGTATTTTGTTCAGTATGTGATAAAAAATCGAGTCCGAATAATATTTTTCCGTAAAAACGCTCTTGCCGAGCCAATCGTAAATGAGACTTTCCCTCACCTTATCGCTTATCCACTCAAAAAAGCGCAGCAGAAGGTTTACAAATAAGCTTTCCCGCAGCTGCCGCCAAATCCAAAGGCATACGCGCTTAGCCGCATTAAAGCCGGCGCTTTCCGCAAAAAGCGCTCCGATATACAAAAGGAAATGTCCCGTAAGGCTTTCCGCAAACATATTCTTTCACCCCTTTTCGGCGAAAAGAGCCTTATTCTTCTTTTTCTATATAGGATACGCGTCCGAATATCTTTGCCTTGCCCACCCTTATTGTTATCGAATGACCCACACCGTACTTTGAAGAATTAACTATCACGCCGTTTTGATACTCCTCGCCCGTAAGCGTTGTCGTCAGCTCAACGCAGGTATAATACGGCTTGGGAACGACCCGTATATCTCCTTCTTTTGTCGTTGTATAGGTTCTCGACTCATCGATTTTAATATCCGTAACAGTTCCGAGAGGGACGTCCTTCTGCTCATCGACCACAACATCGCCAATCTCTATAACGCTTGCCGCAAAATCGGGAACCTCTTCGCACAGGAACTTAAGGGTATATGTACCCGAAACGCCGCTTTCTCCGCTTCCGAGCATAAACTTATACCCTACGAGTGCAATCACTGCCAAGATAACAAGTATCACTATCGCATCAATCACATTAAATTTAGCCTTTTTCTTTTCCGCCATTATTAACCAATCCTCTCATTTAAAAATATTTTTTATACGTCTCCTCAAGGAGCGCGTCCAAATTAAACACCTCGTTAACCGCGCGGCGGGCATTTTCCGAATAACGCTTGTAACGCTCCGCGTCCTCCATCAGTGTGTTTATTGCCTCTGCCATCGCCTTTGTATCGCCGTAGTTCACAAGTATCCCGCAGTCGTTTTTATCGTTTATTATATCCGAATTTCCGCCCACGTCCGTTGCCACAACGGGCAGTCCGTGATCGAGCGCCTCCAGTATCGCAAAGGAAAGCGCTTCATAGCACTTTGCCGAATTGACATATAAATCGCTTGCCGCCAGCAAGGCTGCCGAATCGTTTCTGAACCCGAGCTGCTTTATCTCGTTTCTCAGCCCCAGTGCGTCAATCCTTGACGAAACGGCGTCATACAGCTCTCCGTCGCCCACGAAAAGGACGGCAAACTTTTTCTTCGCGATTTTCTTAAGCTCGTAAACGCTGTCGGCGAAAAACTCCAATCCCTTAGCAATATGGTACCGCGACAGGGTTATAATAACAAACGTATCGTCGTCTATTCCCAGCTCCCTGCGCTTTTCTCCGTCACGCACGACCTCCTTCTGAGGGCGTATGCCGTTGAATACAACATCTATCTTTTCCTTCGGCACGCCGTTCCCTATCAGAAGCTCCTTGCCGTTGTTGCACACCGATATTATCTTGTGGTTGTTCTTCATGAGAATACTGTTTGTTATGTGCCACAAAAACGAGGTCTTAAGCGTCAGGTGACATGTATATACAACCCTCGTTCCCGAATAATACCGCCTCGACAGAAGGGCAATATAATTTTCTCTGGGGTACTGGGTGTGTATAACGTCTATATTGTTGTTCCTGCAATATAGGGAAAGCTCCTTTGCCGCCTTTAAATCAAAGGGATGGCGCATCGTGAAGCGGAAACAGTCTATTCCCATTTCCTCCATCTGCTCCGACAGCAGCCCCGGCTCGGAGTAGGCAAAATAGCACTTTGCCTTTTTCCCGTTATACGCTTTCACTAAATTATATACATACTTCTCCGTACCCGCTTTGCCCGCATGGTTTATCAAATACAGCACCTTTAGAGGCGGCAGCCCCTCCTTCTGCTCCCGTATCCTTATCACCCTCGCGGGATTTCCGCCTACCACCGCTCTTTCCGGCACATCATGCGTAACAACGGCTCCGGCTCCGACTATGGCTCCGTTTCCCACCGTAACGCCGGGAAGGAGAATGGCGTTTGCGCCTATCCAGCAGTCGTTTCCCACGGTCACCTTCTTTTTCGGCGCCGTCTGAAGCCGCATAGGCTTGTATATGTTTTCCGTTTCATGGTTCTGCGTGTATATCGACACGTTAGGTCCCATCATCACATCGTCGCCGATGGACAGCGGACCCGACACCCTCGCGTCAAGCCCCAACGCGCTGTTGCTGCCTATCTCTATATCGCGTCCGCTTCCGAAGAACGCGCCGTGCTCTATATTTACGCCCTTTCCGCAGCTTTTGAACATCCTCTTTGCGCAAAAGCGTCTCAGCCTTCCCGACCCGAGGGAATACGGCGCGTAGGTTGACGGCAAATGCCTCGCGAAGCAATAGTATGCCGCATACGACAACACATATCCGATTTTACCCATTCATTCATCCCCTTATTTTTTGAAACGCGCTGTCAGCTTCCCCGTAAATTCCTTTACGGGCGCAATTTTAAGTATCAGCGCCATAACATAATAAACTGCGAGCCCTGCCGCTACAGGTACGAAAAGGCGCACCGCGCGCATCGGTACCGACGCGCCGGTACCCGCAAGCGCTCTGTTTACCGCCTCGACCGCCGCAAGCATCACTGCCGACGATATCACGCACTTTACTATCAGCGTTAAAAGCCCCTTCGCAAACGGACCCACCTTTTTCCTGAGCCTGTAAAGCAGTACGCACATTCCCGTAAGAGACGCCGCGCTGTACGCGAGGGGTATTCCGTACGCCCCGATAAACTGCATCAGCGCCAGGCTCAACGCTATATTTACCAGCATTATTATAACGCCGTTCACCGCGCTTGTTTTAGTGTCTCCGAGAGAATATAAAGAGCGGTCAAGAATTTCCTTCAGCCCTATGCCCAATATGCCTATGGCGTACATTGCAAGAAGCATTGCCGCCTTTGAAATATCATCGGGCGTTATCTTGCCCCATGCCGCTATAAGCTCCAAAAGACCTTTTCTCACGCCTATAAACCCGAAGGTCATAGGTATCAAAAGAGAGCATACACTCATAAGTATTCCCGACAAGGTGGCTTTGTACTCATCCATATCGCCTCTCGAAGCGCTTTCCGTAAGGCGCGGATATATAACCGCCGTTACGGAATATATAAGCGCCAAAACCATGTACAAGGTGATATTCTGCACATAATTCAAAAGCGTTACCATTCCCTCGAACCGCGCTATCATGCTCACGTTATACAGCATATTCAGCTGATACGCGCTAACGCCCAAAAGCACGGGCAAGGTCATTTTCCCCGCCCTTATAATATCGGGATCCTTAAAATTAAAGGACGGCTTGTATCTGTACCCCTCCGCAAAAAGCGGCGGAATAAGTATTATTGCCTGAAGCGCAAGCCCTATAAGAGTTGCAACCAGAAGTCCGGGTACACCGTATCTGTCGCCCAAGAGAAATACATATCCTATCACCACCAGGCTTGACGGCACACTGACGAACGCGGGAAGCTTGTAGCGTCCCAACGCCTGCAGCATTCCCTGAAATATGTAATTCAAGGCATAGAAAAACATTACCGGCATTACCGTCATAAGCGCCTTCACGCAGAAGGAATACGTCTCCTTTTTCTCCGCGAATGCCGTAAATCGCGGCAATATCGGAGATATGGCAATCCCTATCAGCACAAGCCCCAATGTCAAGAGCAGAGAAATGCTTATTATGTTGTCCGCAAAGCTCTTTGCCTTTTTATGCTCTCCGGTCGCGATATGCCCCACATATATGGGTATTACCACTGTTGACAGCGCCGTGCCTATACATGTAAAAATAATGTTCGGCACGCTTATTACATATGAGTAAATATTAAGATATGTGTCTCCGGCGCCGTAAAACGCCATATAAACCTGAACGCTGACAAGGGAAAGAAGCCTCGACAGCACCATTATGACCATCACGGAGCTGACTGCCCCGAGAAGGTTCTTTTTCTTTGCCAAATGTGTCACTCCTTAACTTTCCCAGCTGACGTTTTCCTTTATCACTCGCGCGGGATTTCCCGCCGCAAGCGCCCTTTCGGGGACAGAGCGAGTTACAACGCTTCCCGCAGCCACCACCGCGCCCTCGCCTATTGTCACGCCCTTCAAAATCGTGCAGTTTGCGCATATCCAGACATGATCCTTTATAACTACCGGCTCCACTCTCTCCTTGTCCGACTCAAACTTGTGATAATCGCGGTCAAGTATGGTACAACCGCAGGCAATGAGAACGCCGTTTCCTATTTCCACCCTTTCCCCCGCATGTATCTCCGTTCCGTCTCCGACATACGATTTGTCGCCTATCGATATAACCGCCCTGCCTTCCGCGCCGTATGCCGAAAGCTTTGCGTTCCTGTGCAGAAATACGCGGTTTCCCAAATGTATTTCGCCGTTTTTCTTCAGCACCCTCACACCCTTTTCGCAGCGGAGCAGTCCTCCGCAGCCGTTAAGCCTTGTCCGCATAAGCATTCCTCTCAGAATCGAAGACGCATTATTTATAAATTCATATAAAGTCATAAAAAACCACCCTGCACAACAAATACTCATGTATGAAAATTATATCATACCCAAGCTTTTTAGTCAACATCCGAGTCCTGTTCAAAAGCACAAAAAAAGCAGCCTTTAGGCAGTGCGGTTAAGACAGTAAAGCAGACCGTCTGTTAAGCGGGATTGGAAAAAGGAGCTGTTATTTTGCCGCAGCCGACCGCAGTCACAATATCATTATGTTTCATAAAGAACCAATCGCCGAAACAGTGTGTTGACACATTCGAGGGGTGTAAGTAAAATTTAGTGCTG
>CAZIBK010000035.1:0-10999 GCA_964537125.1 uncultured Oscillospiraceae bacterium | reverse complement strand
CTATGGCAGGATAAAACCGTAGGAGTTTTTGCTTTATTTGTTGTTGAAAAAAAGCGGACGGTATGGTAAAATGAAAAAAAGAGATACGGGAGGAAGAATATGAAAAAGGTTTTATCGCTGATTTTATGCGCATTGATTGCGTTTTCGGGTTTGAGCGCATTTGCTTACGAGGGCGAGGCTTACAAGCTCAGAATCGACATGGCGGACAAAAGCCCCTTCGGAGAATTTGAAGGCTGGGGAACATCGCTTTGCTGGTGGGGGCATTATTTGGGCAAGACGCTTGAAGCTGATGAAACAGATACCGTTGTAAAGGCGCTCTATGACGAGGAAGAGGGGCTCGGGCTTAACATTGCCCGCTTTAACATAGGCGGCGGAGACGACCCCGAGCACGACCATCAGCGCGAGTACGACGGGCGCGATATGCCCGGATTTTTGGACGCGGAGGGCAATTGGGACTTTACCGCCGACCAAGGGCAGATAGATGTGCTTTTAAAATGCGTTGAATACGGAGCGGACATTCTTGAAGCGTTTTCAAATTCGCCGCCGTACTTTATGACGGAGAGCGGCTGCTCGTCGGGCGGCGAGGATCCGAACGAGGATAACCTTTCAAAGGAGCGTTATCCGGAATTTGCGGCGTATCTGGCGGATGTTGCGCTTTATCTGCGCGACACATACGGCATAAATTTTGATACGCTCGAACCGATGAACGAGCCCGGCACGGATTACTGGGTGTACGGCGGCTGGCAGGAGGGCTGTCATTTTGACGCGGAAAACCACAGCGACCTTATATTGGCGTGCAGAGAGGCTCTTGACGAAAGAGGATTGACGGATGTAGGCATTGCCGCAGCCGATGAAACGAATATTTCCGTAATGGCGAAGAACCTGGGCATTTACACGGAGGAAGCGCTCGCGGCGCTGGCGCAGGTGAACACACATTCCTACCATGTGGGAAGCTATGAGGCCTTGAGAACAGCCGCTCTCGCGGCAGGGAAGAAGCTTTACATAACAGAGGAGGACGGCGACGCATCCATAGGCGAAAACGCGGGAAATATGGGACCCGCGCTCTGGTTCTCGCAGAAGATAACGGACGATTTGAGAGGACTGGAGGCAAACGCGTGGATTATGTGGCAGGCGGTTGCGATGGCGTATCCCAACAGCCACCGTGACACGGGCTATTGGAACATTGCCCAATATGACCCTGAGACAAAGACATTTGAGCCTTTCAAAAAATATTATGCCTACAAGCAGTATACAGCCTTTATCCGCCCGGGAGACACGCTCGTAAAGGCGAACAGCGATAACGTGCTTTCGGCGGTGAACGAGGAGGACGGCAAGTTAGTATATGTTATAACCAACTCCACGGCGAAGGACAAGATTTATGACGCGGAGCCTGAAAACCTTGACATGGCTGTCGAGAGCTATGAAAGCTATGTAACGGACGTGAACCGCGATTGTGAAAAAACAGAGCAGGGAAGCCTGAAAAGCTTCGTTGTTCCGGCAAACAGCATAGTTACGCTTGTAATTCACGGCGCTTTCGGCGGAAAAAGCATAACCCTTTCGGAGGAAAGCGGCTCTGTATGCGCCTTTGCGGGCGAGGAACTCAGCTTTAAGGTGACTGACGGCAACGGCGCGGAGGTTGACGCAAGCATTTCCGTTTCGGAGGGCGCTCCCGCAGAGGTTGACGGAAACCGCGTAAAAATCAACGGCGAGGGCGTATTTTCGGTTATCGCCGAGAAGGACGGTATGAAGGACAGCATGACGATATACGCGGCGACAGATTCGTCAAAGGTGCGAATAGTCGGGCGCGAAAGCGGCAAAGCGCTGAACGGCAGGGAAAAGAAAATATTTATAGACGACACAAGCGCTTTGGGCTCGCAGCTATGGCAGACGGAAAAGCACGGCGATTATTACGCATTTAAGAACGACAGGAACGGAAAATATCTGTCGGCGGAAAATTCGCTGACGACGGGAGATATGAGCGACTATGCGCTGTGGACGGTGGAAAAGGACGGCGGATATTACACCCTTATAAACAAGGCGACGGGGAAGTCTGCCGACGTGTACAATCACGCGACGTATACGGGCGCAGCGGTGGGGCTTTACGATTACGGCGGAAGCTACAATCAGCAGTGGTATTTTGACCCGACGGAGCCGAAAACAGCCCTTGAAACGGATTATGTTGTATCGGCGGCAGCGCTTGCGGGAGAGCCGTTCGGAACGGAGTCGTGGACGGGAAATCCCGATGTATCCTTTGAAAAGGCGTGGGACGGAGACTACGACACGTTCTTTGACGCTGCGGAGGGAAGCGGAGGATATACAGGTCTCGATCTGGGGGAGGATCATCTTCCGTTCAACAAGATTGAGGCGGCTGTGAGAATAGGCTTTGACGACCGCATGACGGGCGCGACACTTTGGGGGTGCGATACGCGGGACGGCGAATATGAGCTTATCTACACCTTTAAAGAGGGCGATGTAAAAAACGAGAGGGCATATATAGACCTTGACTCCTTTGCGGATTACAGATATATAAAGTACCTCTCCTCCGAGAACGGCTATTGCAATGTTGCGGATATAAAGCTTATTTATCAGCCCTATGAGCCCGAGGCGGAGCTTAAGGACGGTATTGTTGATGTTTCGCTCGGAGAGAATGTCAAGATGGGCGGAGAAAAAATACTTATCGGATATTTTGAAGAAGGAAAGCTGATACGGACGGAAATTGCCGACTTTTCGGAAAAGGAAGCCGCTTTCGCAAAGGCAATGGCTGAAAAAGAGGATTTTTCCTGTGCTGTTTTAGGGAAAGAAAATAGTTTACTTTGTAGACTGTTCGTTAAAAAGTATTGACATACACGAAGAAAGATTATAAAATAGAAGAGTAATAATAGGGTGAATATGAACATCATCCCGTTATAATAAAAACATGGAGGTTGACAAAATGGTATTTGATAAGGTTGTGGCAATACTTGCCGATTATGTTGACACAGACTCCTCTGCCATCACGCTCGAAACAAGCTTCGAGGATCTCGGAATAGATTCGCTCGATATGCTTGACATGGTAATGGCGCTGGAAGAAGAGCTCGGCGGCGTTGAGCTTGAGCTCAGCGAGGATATCAAGACCGTAGGCGATCTTGTTTCCTATGCAGAGAGCAAAATTGACTGAGGAAGCTTACCGGTTTCCGGATAACCGTATGTCCCGGGCGGGAGAAGACTTCCCGCCCAGGCTTCGGTTATCGGAATGAAGAATTTACGTTATGATTTGAGCCGCCGAAAGGCGGTTGAATGGAGGATTATATTATAATGATAAAGACACCTATTTGTGATCTCATCGGGATAGAGTATCCGATTTTTCAGGGCGGTATGGCGTGGATAGCGGACGCGTCTCTGGCGGCGGGAGTTTCCAATGCGGGAGGTCTCGGAATAATCTCCGCCATGAACGCAGACGCGGAATGGCTCCGCGGTCAGATTAAAAAAGCGAAAGAGCTTACAGACAAGCCCTTCGGCGTGAATATCATGCTTATGAGTCCGTATGCGGACGAGGTCGCAAAGGTGGTTTGTGAAGAAAAGGTGCCTGTTGTGACGACAGGCGCGGGAAATCCCTCCAAATATATGCAGATGTGGATAGAAAACGGGATTAAGGTTATCCCGGTCGTTGCGTC
Organism: uncultured Oscillospiraceae bacterium; assembly: GCA_964537125.1. GTDB lineage: Bacteria > Bacillota > Clostridia > UMGS1883 > UMGS1883 > CAZIBK01. The sequence goes on along the minus strand of CAZIBK010000035.1, from coordinate 7,346 downwards.
AATAGCTCTCGCAAAGCTTGCGGAGCGCCTCGGCGCGGCGGCTGTTATTGCCGAGGGCGGAGAATCCGGCGGACACGTCGGCGAGCTCAACACGATGCCCCTTGTACCGTTGATAGTTGATAATGTGAACATTCCCGTTATTGCGGCGGGCGGTATTGCGGACGGACGCGGAGTTGCGGCGGCGTTCATGCTCGGCGCGGTGGGCGTTCAGCTCGGAACGAGGTTCCTTGTTGCTGAGGAATGTACGGTTCATCCCAATTATAAGAAAAAGGTACTCGCCGCAAAGGATATCGATTCGATTAAGACAGGTATGCGCCTCGGACACCCTGTCAGAAGCATAAGGAGTCCGTATTCGAGAATGATGCTTAAGGCTGAGTTTGACCCTGAGATATCGAATGAAAAGTTTGAGGAAATGGGGCGCGGCTCCCTCCGCGCGGCGGCGGTTGACGGCGACGAGCAAAACGGCTGCTTCCTTGCGGGACAGGTCGCCGCTCTTGTGAAGAAGGAGCAGCCCGCAAAGGAGATAATCGAGGAGATATTTACCGAGGCTGAAGCTATCCTTAAGGAGGCCGGCAAATGGGTAAAATAGCATTCGTTTTTTCGGGGCAGGGCGCACAGTACCCCGGCATGGGAAAAGAGCTTTATGATATATCGGACGCGGCAAAAGAGGTTTTTGAAAGGGTTGACTCCGTAAGGGAAGGCACGTCAAAGCAGTGCTTTGAGGGCAGCAAGGAGGAGCTTTTTAAGACATTAAACACTCAGCCGTGTATGTTCGCGGTGGATTTGGCTGCGGCGGAGGCGCTCAGGGAAAAGGGCGTGGCTGCCGATTATGCGGCGGGCTTTTCCCTCGGGGAGATACCCGCGGTGACGTTTGCCGGCATGGTGAGCGTTGAGGACGGCGCAAAAATCGTTACAAAGCGCGGAGAGTACATGAATGAAGCCGCAGAGGCGACAAACGGCGTAATGTGCGCTGTTGTCAAGCTTAAAAATGATGTTGTGGAGGGAATATGCGGGGAGTTTTCGGACGCATATCCCGTAAATTACAACTGCCCGGGGCAGCTTACATGCGCAATGGGCAAGGCTACGGCAGAGCCTTTTTCGCAGAAGGTTAAGGAAGCGGGCGGAAGAGCCATTCCGTTGGCGGTAAGCGGAGGATTTCACTCCCCCTTTATGCACGGCGCGGCAGAGAGGATGGCGGAGGAATTGAAGGGCTATACCTTCGGAAAGCCTTGTGTTGAAATTTATTCAAACTACACGGCAGAAAAGTATTCCGATGACGCGGCATATCTTCTTGCAAAGCAGATAGAAAACCCTGTGCGCTGGCAGGAGATCGTTGAAAACATGATTGCGGAGGGCGTTGACACCTTCGTTGAGGTGGGCCCCGGAAGGACGCTGGCAGGTCTTGTTTCAAAGATATCAAAGGAAGTCAGAGTATTTAACGTTGAAAATAAGGAAACCCTCGAAAAAGCTCTCGAGGCGTTGAAATAGATCGGAGGCATTGAAATGTTAAGCGGAAAAACGGCTATAGTAACCGGAGGCTCCCAGGGAATAGGAAAGGCAATATCGCTCCTTTTGGCAAAGAATGGGGCAAATATTGCCATACTTTATGTGGGGAATCCCGCTCCCGCAGAGGAGACCGTGAAGGAAATAGAAGCTTTGGGCGCAAGGGCTGTACAGCTGCCCTGCAATATTGCAAGCGTTGACGAGGTTAAGGAGTCTGTTGACAAGGTTGTCGAGGTATTCGGTACTGTCGATATTCTTGTGAATAACGCGGGTATCACTAAGGACAATCTTATGCCCAGGATAACCGAGGCGGATTTTGACGCTGTTATCGGCGTAAACCTCAAGGGAACGTTCAACATGATGAAGCAGGTTTATCCAATCATGATGCGAAAGAAATACGGAAAGATAGTGAGCATATCCAGCGTTGTGGGACTTTGCGGCAACGCGGGTCAGGCGAACTATTCCGCTTCAAAGGCGGGTATAATCGGGCTTACAAAGACAATGGCAAAGGAGCTTGCGTCGCGTCATGTGACGGTAAATGCGATAGCTCCGGGATTTATACAGACGGATATGACAAAGGCGCTTTCCGAAAAGGCAAAGGAAGCCGCTACGGCTATGATTCCCATGAAGGAATACGGAACGCCTGAAGACATCGCGCAGGCGGCGCTCTTCCTCGTAAGTCCCGCGTCAGACTATATCACAGGCGAGGTCATAAGGGTCGACGGCGGCATGGCTATGTAGGAAGGAAAGGAGCTAATAAAATGAACAGAGTTGTAGTTACCGGTCTTGGGTGTATATCCCCGATAGGCAATACTGTTGATGAGTTCCGGTCTTCTCTTATGGAGGGGAAGGTGGGCATAGGCCCTATAACAAAGTTTGACACATCCGAGCTCAAGGCGCATCTTGCGGCTGAAGTCAAGGATTTTGACCCCTGTCTTTATATGGAGAAAAGCGAAGTGAGAAAGACGGATCTTTTCACGCAGTTCGCCCTCGGAGCCGCAACCCAGGCGGTAAAGGATTCGGGACTCGTTTCGGGTGAAAATATAGCGCCCGAGGACTTGGGAGTATATGTCGGAAGCGGAATCGGAGGAATACACACCTTCGGGGTGGAGCACACAAAGCTTATGGAGGGCGGTCCGAGGAAGGTATCGCCGTACTTTATTCCGATGATGATAGCAAATATGGCGACAGGTAAGATTGCGATAGAGTTCAATGCTCAGGGACCGTCGCTTCCGGTTGTTACGGCTTGCGCGACAAGCACAAATTCGATAGGCGAGGCATACAGAGCGATAAAGCACGGCTATGCAAAGGCAATAATCGCGGGCGGCAGCGAGGCTGCCGTTGAACCGATAGCAATTGCGGGCTTCTGCAATTGCAAGGCTCTTACGGAGACTGATGATCCGCTTAACGCATCAATACCCTTTGACGCGAGAAGAAGCGGCTTTGTAATGGGCGAGGGCGCGGCTGTTATAGTGCTTGAGGAATATGAACACGCAATGGCGCGCGGCGCAAAAATATACGCGGAAATGGTCGGCTACGGCTCCACATGCGATGCCTATCACGTTACGGCTCCGCATCCCGAGGCTGTGGGCGGCGCAAGAGCGATAAAGCTTGCCATAGACGAAGCGGGCGGATTTAACGATGATACGGTTATTTATGTGAATGCGCACGGAACGAGTACGCCGCTCAACGACAAGAGCGAAACCATTGCCATAAAGAAGGCTTTCGGAGAGAAAGCGTATGATGTACACATAAGCTCCACAAAATCCATGACGGGGCATATGCTGGGCGCCGCGGGCGCGATCGAGGCTATTGCCTCAGTGCTTGCGATAAAGAGCGGAGTGATACCTCCGACGGTCGGATATAAGGAAAAGGATCCGGAGTGCGACCTTGATTACACTCCAAATACTCCCGTTGCCGCGAAGATTGACCTTGCGTTCTCCACGTCGCTCGGATTCGGCGGTCACAACGGCTGCGTTGCCTTCAGGCGCGCAGACTAAGAAAGGACGAATGTAAATGAAAATTGAGGAGCTTAAAGAGCTTGCCGATTTCATGGCTGAGGAAGGCATAACCGTGCTGGAAATAGAGGAAGACGACAGAAAAGTCAGACTTGAACGCCAAAATACCGCCGCCCTGCCGGCTGTGCCGAGCGCGTCTGCGGAGAAAAAGACCGAGGAATCATCGGACGCTGTGGAAGGAACACCTGTAAAAAGCCCGATGGTAGGCGTGTTTTACGCCGCGCCTTCGCCTGAGGAAAAGCCTTTTGTATCGGTGGGCGACAAGGTGAAAAAGGGCGACGTCCTCTGTATAATCGAGGCAATGAAGCTCATGAACGAGATAGTTGCCGACGAGGACGGAGAAATTGCAAAAATTTGTGTTTCCGACGGACAGGTTGTGGAATACGGACAGCGCCTGTTTATAATACGTTAAGCGAAAGAGGCAAAGCATATGAATATAGAGGAAATAAAAAAGATACTGCCCCACCGCGACAATATGCTTCTTGTCGAGGAGGCGGAGGTCGAGGACGGCGTTGCCCACGGCAAGTACCATGTGAAAGGAACAGAGTGGTTTTTGCAGGGGCATTTCCCCGGCAATCCTGTTGTTCCGGGGGTGATACTTTGCGAGATGATGGCTCAGTCGGCATGTGTTCTCATGGGAACGGGCGAGATGGCAGGCATGACGCCGTATTTTACGGGACTTACAAACGTAAAGTTCAGAAAAACCGTTCTTCCCGGAGATACCTTTGAGTCGGAGTGCAGAATCACTAAGGTAAAAAAGCCGTTTTACTTTGCCGAGGGCAAGGGCTATGTTGGCGGAAAGCTCTGCGTCAGCTGTGAGTTTTCCTTTGCGGTGAAATAATTTTGAATGCTTCGGGGTGAAAACATTTGTTTTCTAAAATTTTAATTGCAAACCGCGGTGAAATTGCGGTAAGAGTAATAAGGGCATGCCGTGAAATGGGCATTAAAAGCGTTGCTGTGTTTTCCGAGGCCGACGCTGACGCGCTGCATGTAAGTCTGGCGGACGAAAGCGTCTGCATAGGCGGGCCGCAGTCAAAGGACAGCTACCTCAATCAGAAAGCCATAATTTCGGCGGCGCTGGCGACAGGTGCGCAGGCGATACATCCCGGGTACGGGTTTTTGTCGGAAAACGCTTCGTTTGCGGCGCTTTGCGAACGTTACGGCATTGTGTTTATAGGCCCTTCGGCGGAGGTCATCGCCAAAATGGGGGACAAGGACGCCGCGCGAAAGCTGATGGAGAAAGCGGGCGTTCCCATAACAAAGGGGACGGGCATATTAAAAAATGCCGCAGAGGCGAAAAAATACGCGGGCATGATCGGCTACCCTGTGATGATAAAGGCGACTGCCGGCGGCGGCGGACGCGGAATACGCATAATCGAAAAAGAGGAAGACCTTGAGAGCGCTTTCCTGAGCGCGTCAAGCGAGGCTCTGAGCAACTTCGGAAACGGCGATTTATACATGGAAAAGTATCTCTATCCGGTAAAGCACATAGAGGTTCAGCTCCTTTGCGACAATCTCGGAAATGTTGTGTGCGTCGGAGAGAGAGAATGTTCGATACAGTACAGAAATCAGAAGCTTTTGGAGGAATCGCCTTCAAGCGCGGTGACGCCGTTTCTCAGAAGCAAGCTTTATGACGCCGCGGCAAAGGCGGCAAAGGCCGCAGGCTATACAAATGTGGGCACGGTTGAATTTTTGCTCGACAAAGAGAAAAATTTCTATTTCATGGAGATGAATACGCGGCTTCAGGTGGAGCATCCCGTTACGGAGATGGTGACGGGGGTAGACCTTGTAAAGTGGCAGATAAGGATTGCGGCGGGTGTTGCCCTTGACTTTACAGAAAAGGATGTTACGGTTTCGGGACATGCGATAGAGTGCAGAATAAACGCTGTCGGCGGAGCGGACAACCGCGTCAGGATGCTCCATACGCCGGGCGGCTTCGGGGTGAGATTTGATACGGCGCTTTACCAGGATTACAAGGTGCCGCCGTTTTACGACTCCATGATAGGAAAGCTCATAGTACACGCAAAGACCCGCGAGGAGGCAATCCGCAAGATGCAGGCGTCTCTTTGCGAGATCGTAATTCTTGGCGTTGATACAAACCGCGATACGCAGATAGCTATTCTTGAGGACAAGGATTTTATAAAGGGAGAATACTATACTGATTTTTGTAAAAGGAAGCTGAAAAAATGATACCAAAAGCTTTATTCAGACAACCGAAAAATGAACTTGAAAAAAGCGGCGAGGGTTTTGTCGATGTGACGCAGAGCTGCCCCAGATGCGGCTTTGAAACCCCTATGAGCGATTTGCACAGTCAGAAGGAGGTGTGCAAGTGCGGCTATCATTTCCGCATGAACGCGCGCCAGAGAATCGACCTTATTACGGACGACGGCTCGTTCAGCGAGCTGTTTTCGGATGCGATGCCGAAGGATGTAATAGAATTTCCGAATTACGGGGAAAAGCTCAAGCAGGCAAAGCTCAAGAGCGGCGAGGATGAGGCTGTCGTTTGCGGAAGCGCGGCGATATGCGGAGAAAGGTGCGCCGTATTTGTAATGGATACTAACTTTATGATGGCTACAATGGGTACTGCCGTGGGCGAAAAGATAACAAGTATTTTTGAATATGCCACAGAGCAGTCGATACCTGTCGTGGGCTTTGCGGCTTCCGGCGGCGCAAGAATGCAGGAGGGGATAATGTCGCTGATGCAGATGGCAAAGACCAGCGGAGCCGTTAAGCGCCACAGCGACGCGGGCAACCTGTATGTGACGGTTTTGACGGATCCGACGACCGGAGGCGTGACAGCGTCCTTTGCGATGGAGGGAGATATTATTCTCGCGGAGCCGGGCGCGCTGATAGGCTTTGCCGGGCCGAGGGTAATCGAGCAGACTATAAGGAAAAAGCTTCCCGAGGGCTTCCAGCGTGCTGAATTTTTGCTTGATCGCGGCTTTATTGACGCAATTTCGCCGAGAGCCGAGCAGAAGGAGCTTATTGGAAAGATATTGTCTATCCATTCAAACCGCCATGACGAGGAGGGGCAATAATGAGCGCATATGATAAGGTCTGTGCGGCGAGAGCGAAGGGCCGCCCCACGGGCATGAGGTTTATTGAAGAGATATTTACCGATTTCATCGAATTTCACGGCGACCGCCGCTATTCCGACGACAAGGCGGTAGTGGGCGGCATTGCACGGCTGGGAGATGAAAGCGTCACGGTTATCGCGCTTGAAAAGGGTACGAGCATAAAGGATAAGATTGCCCGCAATTTCGGCAGCGCAAATCCCGAGGGCTACAGAAAGGCTCTCAGGCTTATGAAGCAGGCCGAAAAGTTTCACCGTCCCGTTATCTGCTTTGTGGACACATCAGGGGCGTTCTGCGGCTTGGGCGCGGAGGAGCGCGGACAGGGGCTTGCGATAGCGGAAAACCTTATGGAGATGATGAGCTTAAGGACGCCGGTTATCAGTATCCTTATAGGAGAGGGCGGCTCGGGCGGAGCGTTGGCTCTTGCCGTCGCCGACGAGGTGTGGATGCTTGAAAATTCCATATATTCGGTTATTTCTCCCGAGGGCTGCGCAAGCATACTGTGGAAGGATTCAAAAAAGGTTGAGGAAGCCTCGGAATGTCTTAAACTTACAAGCGAGGATTTAAAGGAGCTTGGCGTCATTGAGAGGATAATCCCCGAGGACAAGAATTTTGAAGGCGTGTTTGAGGCTGTAAGAGAAAATCTTACGGAGATCGTAAAAAGAGAGAAAAATATTCCCGGAGAGGAGCTTGCAAAGAGGCGGTACGAGCGCTTCAGAGCATTTTAATTCGGGATAAATCGGATATATAA
>CAZIBK010000034.1:0-11326 GCA_964537125.1 uncultured Oscillospiraceae bacterium | reverse complement strand
AGGGGATTGGAGCTTTCCAATCCCCTTTTTGGGCTGAAAAGCGTCAAAATAATATGAGCGAAGCGGAAAGAGTTGACCGCATTTTTTGAAAAAGGAGTTGTTTTTTTTACGGAGTTGATATATAATGTTTTCAGTTATGTGATTAAGAGGTAATAGGTATGAAGCTATATAATACGATGACAAGAACGAAGGAAGAGTTCGTCCCGATAAAAGAGGGCGAGGTCAAGATGTATTCGTGCGGTCCGACGGTGTACAATTATTTTCACCTTGGGAATGCCCGTCCGTTCATAGTTTTTGACTGTCTGAGAAGCTTCCTTGAATATATGGGATATAAAGTGACGTTTGTGCAGAACTTTACCGATGTTGACGACAAGCTCATCAACAAGGCAAAGGAAGAGGGAGTCACGGTAAAGGAAATTGCCGATAAATATATAAAGGAATATTTTATTGACGCAAAGGGTCTTGGGATAAGAGAGGCGACGGTTCATCCGAGAGCGACGGAAAATATTGACGCAATAATCGAGCTTGTACAGAAGCTCATAGACAAAGGTCATGCCTACGAGGTTGACGGGGACGTATATTTCTCCGTAAAGAGCGATCCGGAGTACGGCAAGCTTTCCCACAAGCCGCTTGACGATTTGATGGAGGGCGTGAGAAAGGACCTTGAAGAGGGAAAGCGCGATGCGGCGGACTTTGCTCTCTGGAAAAAGAGGAAGGATAACGAGATTGGCTGGGACAGCCCGTGGGGAGTAGGCCGCCCCGGGTGGCACATTGAGTGCAGCGCCATGGCAAACCGCTATCTCGGCGAAACGATAGATATACATTCCGGCGGCGTTGACCTCGTGTTCCCCCACCATGAAAACGAGGTGGCGCAGAGCGAGTGCGCAAACGGAGCGCCGTTTGCACATTACTGGCTGCACAACGGATTTATCACAATAAATAACGAGAAGATGAGCAAGTCTCTCGGAAATTTCTTTACGGTAAGGGATATTTCCGAAAAGTATGATTACGAGGTAATTCGTTTCTTTATGCTGTCGGCTCATTACAGAAGCCCGATTGACTTTTCGGACGAGCTGATGAATGCGGCAAAGACCTCTCTGGAGCGTATATACAAATGCCTGGACAACCTTGACTTTATCGCAGAAAGCGCGCCGGAGGGCGAAGCGGATGCGAGAATTTCGGAGGCGATGGAGAGCTACAGGAGAAAGTTTATCGAGGCTATGGAGGATGATCTCAACACTGCCAACGCCATATCGGCAATATTTGAAGCGGTGCGCTTCATAAACGGTCAAACGGGCTTGAACAAGGGCTCGATAAAGTGCGCGCTTGACACCGTAACGGAATTAGGCGGCGTTTTGGGGCTTTTGGGCAACCGCAAAAAGGAGACCCTTGACGAAGGGATCGAAAAGCTCATAGAGGAGCGGCAGGCCGCAAGAAAGGCGAAGAATTTTGCCCGCGCCGACGAAATACGCGACAATCTCAAAGCTCGGGGAATAATACTTGAGGATACTCCCGCGGGAGTGAAGTGGAGAAGAGCGTAATGTTCGGAAGTGAAAAGCTTGATTATAAGGCATATTCCGCTTTGACGCTGGCGTATATCGGAGATACGCTGTACGATTTATATGTAAGGCAGAAGGTAATAGCAAAGGGAGAGCGGCATATGCACGAAATACACTCCGAGGCGATAAAGGCGGTTTGCGCGGCGGCGCAGGCAAGGAGTGTACATAATATAGAAGAGTTCCTCACGGAGGAGGAAAAGGGCGTCTTAAAATGGGGCCGCAACGCCAAAAGCGCAACGGTTCCGAAAAACGCTGACGTCGTTGATTATCGATGGGCAACCGGCTTTGAAGCGCTGCTGGGATATTTATATCTTTCCGGGCAGGAGCGGAGGCTGGAAGAAATATTAGACTTGGCATATTTATATAAGGAGGATAAACGATGAACAAGAATGAAATTGCGCTTCACGCTTATAAGGCGAGAAAGACAGCCCTCACGGGCATTTATAACGCGCAATCGGGTCATCCGGGCGGAAGCTTATCAATATGCGATATACTTTCCGTGCTTTACTTTGAGGTAATGAACGTTGACCCCGAAAATCCTAAAATGGAGGACAGAGACAGATTCGTGCTCTCTAAGGGTCACTGTGCGCCCGCTCTTTACGCTATGCTGGCGGAAAAAGGCTTTTTCCCGGTATCGGATGTATATACGCTCCGTCAGACAAACAGCTACATTCAGGGGCATCCGGATATGAAGGGGATTCCCGGAATCGATATGTCCACGGGTTCTTTGGGGCAGGGTATTTCGGCAGCTAACGGAATGGCTCTTGCGGGCAAGCTTAAGGACAAGGATTACAGAGTATATACCATTCTCGGAGACGGCGAGCTTGAGGAGGGTCAGGTATGGGAGGCGGCTATGTTCGCGGCTCACTACAAGCTTGACAATCTTACGGCGTTTGTGGACAACAACGGTCTTCAGATAGACGGTAAAATTACAGACGTTATGAACAGCGAGCCTATCGATGAGAAGTTCAGAGCCTTCGGATGGAATGTTATCACAATAAACGCTCATGATTACGACGAGATACTTGACGCCGTGAACGAGGCAAAGGAAACAAAGGGCAAGCCCACAATGATCGTTGCAAAGAGCGTAAAGGGCAAGGGCGTTTCCTTCATGGAAAATAACCCCGCATGGCACGGCGCAGCTCCCAAGAAGGAAGATTTTGAAAAGGCTGTTGCGGAGCTTGACGCGGTAATCAACAGTCTGGAAGCTTAAATTCAAAGGAGGAATAATGTAAATGGCTGAGAAGAGAGCAACAAGAGAAAGCTACGGCATGGCGCTGGCTGAGCTCGGCGAAAAGTATGATATACTCGTTATGGACGCCGACCTTTCAAAGTCAACGAAGACCGACACATTTAAGAAGAAATTCCCCGAAAGATTCATAAATACAGGTATTGCCGAGGGCAACATGATGTCAACGGCGGCAGGTATCGCAACAACGGGCAGAGTTGTTTTTGCAAGCTCCTTTGCGATGTTTGCGGCGGGCAGAGCCTTTGAGCAGATAAGAAATTCCATCTGCTATCCGAATCTTAATGTAAAAATTGGCGCGACACACGCGGGTATCTCCGTAGGCGAGGACGGCGCAAGCCATCAGTGCCTTGAGGATATAGGCATTATGCGTACCATACCGAACATGGTTATTATTAACCCTGCTGATCACACAGAGGCTATGGCGGCAGTTGAAGCGGCTATCCTTCACGACGGTCCTGTTTACCTCAGGTTCGGAAGACTTGCGGTTCCGCAGATATTCGACCCGGAAACATACAAGTTTGAGCTTGGCAAGGGCGTGACTGTTTCCGAAGGGACGGACGCCACAATCATTGCGACGGGACTAATGGTTCCCGAAGCGATTAAGGCTGCCGAAATCCTTAAGGAAGAGGGCATAAGCGCGGGCGTTATCAACATTCATACGATAAAGCCCATTGACGCTGAAATCATAACCGAAGCCGCAAAGAAGACGGGCGCAATTGTAACGGCTGAAGAGCATAACGTTATCGGCGGACTCGGAAGCGCGGTTGCTGAGGCGCTTTGCGAAAACTATCCCGTTCCGCTCCTCAGAGTGGGGACTCAGGATGTATTCGGCAGAAGCGGAAAGCCTAATGAGCTTCTTGAATTGTACGGTCTGACGGCTGCAAATATTGCGGATAAGGTCAGGAAGGTTATCACGCTTAAGAAATAATGAATCGCTTGCTAAGGGGCTGACATTACGCCAGCCCCTTGACTTTATATATGAAGGGAGGAAGCCGGGCATGGCTTCAAATCTTCTTGACGGACTGAACGGCGCACAGCGCGAGGCTGCGGAAAGAACGGAGGGTCCGCTTTTGGTGCTTGCGGGCGCAGGCAGCGGCAAGACAAGGGTGCTTACTTACAGAATAGCGCACCTGATAGAAAAAGGCGTTGCGCCGTGGAATATACTTGCCATAACCTTTACAAACAAGGCTGCGGAGGAAATGGCGGAAAGAGTTGAAAATCTAATAGGCGAGGCGGCAAACGATATGTGGGTGAAGACCTTTCACTCCGCTTGTTTGAGAATCCTCCGCCGTGACATTGACAAAATCGGCTTTGACAGAAGCTTTAATATTATAGACGCCGACGACCAGAAGAGCCTGATTAAGGAATGTCTTAAGGAAATGAATCTTGACGACAAGGTGTTTCCGCCAAAGAGCGTGATTGCCGCCATTTCGCAGGCAAAGGATTCGCTTATGCTGCCGTCGGAATATCTTAAGTCTATAGCGGGAGAGTTCAGGCTTGAAAAAATAGCCCGAATTTATGAGCTGTATCAGAAAAAGCTGCAAACGGCAAGCTGCCTGGATTTTGACGATTTGATTGTGCAGACGGTGCGGCTTTTCATGTCAAGCCCCGAAACGCTGGAATTTTATCAGAGAAAGTTCCGCTACATACTTGTGGACGAGTATCAGGACACGAACAACGCGCAGAATGTTCTTGTTATGCTTCTGGCAAAGTCGCACAGAAATCTCTGCGTTGTGGGCGATGACGACCAGAGTATATATAAGTTCCGCGGAGCCAATATCGAAAACATACTGAATTTTGAAAAGATGTTCCCGGACGCGTATGTGGTAAGACTGGAGCAAAATTACCGCTCCACGCAGAACATTCTCGACGCGGCAAACGCCGTTATAAAAAACAATGCCGGACGGAAGGGCAAGAGCCTTTGGACAGACGCGGGAGCGGGCGATTTAATAACCGTACACCGCGAGCCGAACGAGGGCGCGGAGGCGGCTTTTATCGCCTCGGAGATAAGAAGGCTCTATGACGAAGGGTATAAATATTCGGATATTGCGGTTTTGTACAGAAATAATTCCCTGACGAGAAGCGCGGAGGATATTTTCATGAGAAGGGCGATACCCTACCGCCTCATTTCGGGGCTTCGCTTCTACGACAGGAAGGAAATCCGCGACATGGTTGCGTATCTTAGGCTTGCCAAAAACCCAGACGACGATATCAGCTTAAAGCGAATAATAAATGTGCCGTCGAGAAAGATCGGCGCGGCGACTGTCGATGCGATATCGGCAATGGCGCTCCGCGAGGGGACAAGCATATTTAAGTCCCTTGAAAAAAACAAGGCTGAAATAAAGAGCAGTCTTGTTGAATTTGTTGACACGATGGAGGATATAATCGAAAAAAGGGATTTGCTTCCTGTCGATGAATTTGTAAATTATGTGTTTGAGAGAACGGGATATCGCGAATTTCTCGAAAAGGACGAAAAAGGGGAGGAAAGATGCGAAAACGTGGGCGAGCTTATATCGGGCGCGAAGAACTACATCGATAATACCGAGGAGGCGTCGTTTTCGGATTATATGGACAATATCGCCCTTGTCAGCGATATAGACAACTACGATGAGGAGCTTGACGCCTGCGTATTTATGACGATGCACGCCGCAAAGGGATTGGAGTTCCCCGTGGTATTCGTATTGGGCGCGGATGAAGGAATATTCCCCTCCTTTATGAGTATGTATGATATTTCTGAGCTTGAAGAGGAAAGGCGGCTTTGCTATGTGGCAATAACACGCGCGAGGAAAAAGCTGTATATTACGGGCGCGTTTTCAAGAACCGTTTACGGCAAGACAGCACCTTACAAAAGGTCGCGGTTTATTGACGAGATGCCGGAGGGTATCATAGATTATTCGGAGCAAGCCCCGTTCGTAAGCCGCTCGGAGGAGGATTTCGGCTTTTCGCCGACTCATACCGGCAAAAAGCCGTCAATCGAGGCAACAACTCTCCTGCCTAAGAAAAAGACCGTCAGCATGACGGGAAGCCTTTCCTTCAAGGTGGGGGACAGGGTAAGGCACAGGAAGTTCGGCGGAGGACTTATAACGGCGGCGGAGCAGGTCGGAAACGACGTCCGTTATGAAATAGTATTCGATTCGGTAGGAACAAAAAACCTTCTGGGACTTTACGCAAAGCTTGAAAAGGAATAGGCGGTGAGGATACATGGCGACTTATGAAGAATTTGCGCACATATACGACAGGCTGCAAGAGGATGTGCCTTATGATGATTTTGTGAAATATTATGAAAAGCTTTTGGAACGCTTCGGAGGGAAAAAGGGGCTTTGCCTTGACCTCGGCTGCGGAACGGGGAATATAACGCTGAGATTGGCGGATAAGGGCTTTGACATGATAGGCGTGGACGCGTCGGCGGAAATGCTTGAGATTGCCCGCAGAAAGGCTGAAACAGCGGGGAAGAGCATACTGTTTCTCAATCAGGATATGCGCGAATTCGAGCTTTACGGAACGGTGGGAACGGTAGTATCTGCCCTTGACTGTATAAACTATGTTACGGATTTTGATGATTTGGTTGATGTTTTCAGGCATGTGAACAACTATCTTGACCCCGGCGGAATATTTATTTTTGACATAAATTCCGCATATATGCTTGAACACATATTGGGTAACAACACATATGTGTCGGGAGGGACGGATATATTATACGCGTGGCAGAACAGCTACGACGAGGAGGAAAAGACGTGTACGTTCTATCTCACGTTTTTTGAAAGGGTGGGTAATATGTACCGCCGATTTGACGAGGTGCATGTTGAGAGAGCGTACGGCACGGATGAAATAAAATCGGCGCTTGAAAAGGCAGGGCTGGAGTTTTTGGGCGCGTTTGACGATTTGTCGTTTGAAGATGTCAAGGAGAACAGCGAGCGAATATTCTTTGTCGCACGGGAGTGCATGAAAGGGGAGGACGGGATTTGTCCTGTAAAGCTGTAATAGGCGGCGGGGCCGCAGGAATGATGGCGGCGATAACAGCCGCGAGAAGCTCCAAAGAGGTCATATTGATAGAAAGAAATTCTCTCACGGGGCGAAAGCTTGCTATTACGGGCAAAGGACGCTGCAATGTGACCAACGACTGCGAAACGGAGGAGCTTTTCGGAAATGTCCCGCGCAACCCGAAATTTCTTTACAGTGCGTTTTACACGTTCTCAAATTACGATACAAAGGAATTTTTTGAGGAGCTGGGAGTCCCGCTTAAGACGGAGAGGGGAAAGAGAGTCTTTCCCGTGAGCGATAAGGCGGCGGACATTGTCAATGCGATGCGCCGTGAGATGGAAAGGCTTAACGTAAAAATAATACATGACCGCGCGAGAGAGGTAATAACGGAGAACGGCTGCGTCAAGGCTGTGAAAGGCGAAAAGGGCATATACCCTTGCTCCGCGGCTCTCCTTGCAACGGGCGGCATGAGCTACCCGCGGACAGGCTCCACGGGCGATGGGTATAAAATCGCGAAAAAAGCGGGACATTCGGTAACGGAGCTTTTCCCGTCCCTCATTCCCGTAGTTGCGCCGTCGGTTGCGCCGCTTCAGGGGCTTTCGCTGAAAAATGTTTCCGTAACGGTACTTGACGGGAAGGGGAAAAAACTGTATACTGATTTTGGTGAAATGCTGTTCACGCATTTCGGTGTTTCGGGTCCGATAATCCTTTCGGCGTCGGGGCATATGCCGCGAAAGGAGAGCTGTATTCTGTCGCTTGACTTGAAGCCCGCCCTCGGTGAAAGCGGGCTTGACGCGCGTATAAGGCGTGATTTTGACAAATATATCAACCGCGACCTTATAAATGCGCTTTCGGATCTTTTGCCGCAAAAAATAATACCCTTCGTTATCAAGCGTTCGGGAATAGACGGGCGCAAAAAGGTGAATGTATTAACCCGTGAAGAACGGCTTAATTTGGGACACACAATAAAAAATTTTGAAATAAAGGCGGAGGGGTTCCGCCCGATAGAAGAAGCGATAATTACCTCCGGCGGGGTAAATGTCCGTGAAATAGACCCTTCGACAATGGAGAGCAAGCTTGTTAAGGGATTGTACTTTGCCGGAGAAATCATAGACGTTGACGCATATACCGGCGGATTTAATCTTCAGATTGCCTTTTCGACGGGTTATCTGGCAGGAATAAATATGTGAGGAGAAATCATATGCAGATAGCAATAGACGGCCCTGCGGGAGCGGGAAAAAGCACCTTAGCAAAAGCTGCGGCAAAGGAGCTGGGCTTTTTATATATCGATACGGGGGCAATGTACCGCGCGGTAGGGCTGAAGGCGATAAGAAGCGGCATAGCCTTTGAGGAGACCGAAAGAATTGAAAAAATGACCTCTGCAAGCGATATAGGCATAAAATCGGAGGAGGACGGTCAGCACATATTTCTTGACGGCGAGGATGTGACGGGGCTTATAAGAACGCCCGAGGTTTCAATGGCGGCGTCGAGGGTTTCCGCGATAGGCGGAGTGCGCGAAGCGCTTGTCGCGCTGCAGAGAAAAATTGCCGGGGAAAACAACGTTATTATGGACGGGCGCGATATAGGAACCAAGGTGCTTCCCGACGCAAAGGTAAAGATATTTCTTACCGCGTCCGTTGAGGAAAGGGCTATGCGCCGTTACCTTGAAATGAAGGAAAAGGGCGCGGAAGCCGATTTTGAGGAAGTAAAGAGGGATATGGAGCAGCGCGATTATAACGATACGCACCGCGCCTTTTCTCCCCTTAGGGCGGCGGAGGACGCTGTAGTTATCGATACAACGGGGAAAAGCCTTGAGGAAAGCGTGGAAATGATAAAAGAATGCATCGGGAGATGTGATGAATGATTTATAATATCATAAAAAAGCTCGTCTGCGGATTTATAAAAATAGTTTTTTTGATGCGTGTTGAAGGCAGAGAGAACGTTCCCAAAGAGGGCGGATTTTTCCTTTGCTCAAACCATTCGAGCTACTGGGATCCTGTTGTATTGGGGGTTACAAGCCCGCGAAAGACAGGGTTTATGGCAAAGGGTGACTTATTCAAAAATCCTCTTTTCGGCGCGCTGATAAAGGCGCTGGGCGCGTATCCCATAAAGCGGGTCGGAGGACACGGCGACATCGCGGCAGTGAGAACCGCGATCGAGATTGTAAGAAGCGGCAATGTGACCGTTATCTTCCCCGAGGGAAGAAGGGTCAGAGGCGTAGGCGACCGCACAAAGATAAAGAACGGAATTATAAAGCTTGCTATTCAGACAAAATGCCCCATACAGCCTGTAGGCATAAATGAAAAATTCCGTTTTTGGGGAAAGCTTAAGGTTGTTTACGGAGAGCCGATATATTATGATGAGTATTACGGGAAAAAGCTCTCCGATGAAGAGCTTGACAAATTGGCGCAGGAGCTTATGGACAAAATTTACGAGCTTGGAGAATTGCAATGAGCAACATAAGAATAGCCGACAGCGCGGGCTTTTGCTTCGGAGTGTCGCGCGCTCTTGAGATGACGGAAAAAGGCATCGCAAGCGGGCGCAGCATAGTAACCCTCGGTCCGATAATACATAACGGGCAGGTGGTAAAGAGCCTTGAAGAGCGCGGAGTCCGCATAATAAACGAGGCGGATGAGGCAAATAATAATGATACGGTGGTTATCAGAAGCCACGGAGTACCTAAAGCAACCGAGGACAAGCTGAGAGCGAGAAGCATAGATTTTATTGACGCGACATGCCCCTTTGTGAAAAAGATACACAGAATTGTTTCCGAAAACCATGAAAACGGCAAGGTTATTGTCATCGTCGGCGACGCGCATCACCCTGAGGTAATGGGTATAAACGGATGGTGCGGGGATGAGGCGATCATAGTTTCAAGCGAGGAGGACGCACGAAAATGTGAAACATTGGCAGAAAAAGATGTGTGTATAGTCTCTCAGACCACTTTCGAGAGAAATTTGTGGGAAAAAATCGTAAAAATTATAAAAAACACTTGCAAAAGGGCAGTGTTTTTTGATACAATATGTAATGCAACTAATGAACGTCAGAGAAGTACAGAGCTCCTCGCATCGGAGAGCGATCTCTTTATAGTCATAGGAGGCAAAAACAGCTCCAACACCAAAAAGCTCTATCAGATTGCAAGCGCCATATGCAAAAGGACGCTTCTTATCGAAGGAGTATGGGAGCTGCCCGAGGGCGTATACCGTCCGGGGGAACGAGTTGGTATAACCGCCGGCGCCTCAACGCCGGATTGGATAATAAAGGAGGTTTTAAAAACCATGGTGAATGCAGAAAATTTAAATTCAGGAAATGGAGAGCCGACATTTGAAGAGGCAGTTGAGGAATCTCTCGTAACTTTAAATACAGGACAGGTAGTTACAGGCACAGTTATGAAGATCACTCCTACAGAAGTGTATGTCAACCTTGGCTTCAAGGCGGACGGCATAATTCCCGCAGATGAGCTTTCCGATGACCCGGACGTCAATCCCGAGGATGTCGTTAAGGTGGGCGATGAAGTGGAAGTATTCGTCGTAAGGGTCAACGACGCAGAGGGCTATGTTAAGCTCTCAAAGAAGAAAATCGATGCTGTCAAGGGCTGGGCTGCAATCGAGAGCGCTGCAGAGACTCAGGAAATCCTTACAGGTAAGGTTATTGAAACCGTAAACCGCGGTATAATCGTGTCTGTAAACGGGTCGAGAGTATTTGTTCCCGCATCCCTTGCAAACGAGCGCTTCGTTGCGGATCTTTCAAATATGGTCGGAAAGACTGTTTCGCTCCGCATCATCAACATCAAGGAAGAAAGACGCGGCAAGAGAGCTGTGGGCTCTATTAAGAGCGTACTTCTTGAAGAAAAGGCTAAGAAGGCGGCTGCGTTCTGGGAGAGCGTTGAAAAGGGCAAGCACTATCAGGGCGTTGTAAAGACGCTTACATCCTTCGGCGCGTTTGTTGACATCGGAGGCGTTGACGGGCTTGTACACATTTCCGAGCTTTCTTGGTTCAGAATTAAGGATCCTTCCGAGGTAGTTAAGGTGGGCGATGTTATCGATGTGTATATCATTGACGCTAACCACGAAACAGGGAAGATTTCTCTCGGTTACAAGAAGGCTGAGGACAACCCCTGGACAATCGCTCAGAACACAATGGCTGTAGGCGATGTTAAGAGCGTTAAGGTAGTAAGACTTCTGCCCTTCGGCGCTTTTGTCGAAATCATCCCCGGAGTAGAGGGTCTTATCCATGTTTCCCAGATTGCCGACAGACGTATCGGCAAGCCCTCCGATGTGCTGGAGGTAGGTCAGGTAGTTGAAGCAAAGATAGTTGAAGCTGATTGGGAGGCTAAGAAGATAGGTCTTTCCATCAAGGCTCTCATCGTTAAGAAGGACGCTTCCGAGGAGGAGGCTCCGGTTGAAGAAGCTCCGGCTGAAGAGGCTCCTGCTGAGGAAGCCCCGGCAGACGCCGAGTAAAATTTGAATCAAAAAAGCGGCTCCGTTCTGTTGAATGGAGCCGCTTTTTGGCGTCTTTAGGCGTGTGAAAGACCCCC